>NZ_JBEOYB010000033.1:0-84763 GCF_040296845.1 Streptomyces sp. NPDC001985 | reverse complement strand
CAGGCTGTTGTGGGTCGGGGGGCTGTCCCCCCCCCGGGCCCCCCCCCCCGCCCCCCCCCCCCCCCCCCGGCGTACCCCCCCCCCCGCCCCCGGTCGCGGGCTTCCGCCGTCTTGTGCGAAGGCCCTCCAGCATTTATAGTCAAGTTGACCATTAAGGGGGGCGGGGATGAGTCTCGCGAACATGCTGGACCCACTGCGACAGCCGCTGTTCACCGTGCTCGGCACACCGGTGAGCTGGACCGAGGTGCTCGGATTCGGCAGCGGCGCGCTCTGTGTCTGGCTCGTCGCCCGTCAGCACACCGCCAACTGGCCCATCGGCATCGCCAACAACCTCTTCTTCATCCTTCTCTTCACCCAGGCCGGCCTGTACGCGGACGCGGGCCTTCAGGCCGTCTTCATCACCCTCGCCGCCTTCGGCTGGTGGACCTGGACCCACGGGGGTGGCCCAGGCTCCACGGTTCTCCCGGTGCGCCGCACCTCGCGCACCGAGTGGATCTGGCTGATCGCGGCGGGGGTGGCGGGGACGGCGCTCCTCACCCTCCTCCTCGACCGCGCGACCGACTCCACCGTCCCCTTCTGGGACGCGCTCACCACCGCCCTGTCGCTGATGGCGACCTACGGGCAGTGCCGCAAACGGCTGGAGTCCTGGTGGCTGTGGATCGCCGCCGACGTGGTCCACATCCCGCTCTACGCGCACAAGGACCTCTATCTGACCTCGCTGCTGTACGCCGGGTTCCTCGTGCTCTGCGTGGCCGGACTGCGCAACTGGTCCCGTGCCCCCGGCGCCGGCGCGGCCGGCTCCGCCCGCCCGGCACCCGCGGAGGCGGCCGCGTGAGACGCCACCGGCACGGACTGGTCCTCGGGAAGTTCTATCCCCCGCACGCCGGCCACCACCATCTGGTCGCCACCGCGGCCGACCGCTGCGAGCGGCTCACCGTCCTGGTCTGCGCCGCCTCCGTGGAGTCCATCCCGCTCGCCGACCGGGTCGCGTGGATGCGCGAAGTGCACCCGGACGTCCGGGTGGTGGGCACCGTGGACGACATCCCCATGGACACCGGCGACCCGGCCGTCTGGGACGCGCACATGGCCGTCTTCCGGGCCGCTGTCCCCGAACCCGTCGACGCCGTCTTCACCTCCGAGCGGTACGGCGCTGAACTGGGCCGCCGCTTCGGCGCGGAATCCGTCTGCGTCGACCCCGGCCGCACCCTCTTCCCCGTCTCCGGCACCGCCGTCCGCGCGGACCCGCCCGGCTCCTGGGACTTTCTGCGCGCCCCCGTGCGCGCCGCGCTGGCCCGGCGGGTCGTCGTCCTCGGCGCCGAGTCCACCGGCACCACCACCATGGCGCTCGCGCTGGCCGGCCACTACCGCCGGCGCGGCGGGGTGTGGGCCAGGACCCGCTGCGCGGCGGAGTACGGAAGGGACTTCAGCGAACGGAAACTGGCCCGGCTGCGCGCCGAGCGCCCCGGCGCCCCGTGGAGCGAGGTCGCCTTCTCCTCGGACGAGTTCCCGCTGATCGCCCGCCGGCAGGCCGAGCGGGAGGAGGAGGCCGCGCGGACCGGCTCCCCGGTGCTCTTCTGCGACACCGACGCCTTCGCCACCACCATCTGGCACGAGCGCTATCTCGGCGGCCCCCACGAGGAGGTCGCCCGGATCGCCGCCCTCGGCCGGCAGCACCTGTGGCTGCTCACCGACGACGAGGGCGTCCCCTTCGAGGACGACGGACTGCGCGACGGGGAGCATCTGCGGCCCTGGATGACCCGCCGGTTCGCCGCCGAACTGGCCCGCACCGGGCGGCGCGCCGTCCGGCTGCGCGGCCCGCACGAACAGCGGCTCGCCACCGCCGTCGCCGCCGTGGACGCCCTGCTCGCCGAGGGCTGGCACCTCGCCGACCCCCTCCCCGACCGCACCGCCACCGAGCGCCACCGCTGACACCGGCCGGCGCACCGTTCCCCCGCTCACTCCGCCCGACCACCGGAGAGCCCTTGATGCACCACCCCGTCCAGGACAGCGGCAACGACCCGGACGCCGGCGAGCGCCCCGGCGGGCGCGCCGAGGAGCACGACGAGGCGTACGACCCCAGGGCCTTCCCGGCCTTCGCCGTCACCGTCGACCTCGCCGTCCTCACCGTCCGCGCCTCGCGGCTGCACGTCCTGCTCGTACGGCGCGGCGAAGCCCCCTACCGGGGCGCCTGGGCGCTCCCGGGCGGCTTCGTCCGGCCCGAGGAGTCCGCCGGGGCCGCCGCCCGCCGTGAACTGGCCGAGGAGACCGGGCTCTCCCGGGACACCGTCCGCGACCTCCACCTCGAACAGCTGCGGACCTACAGCGAACCCGGCCGCGACCCGAGGATGCGTGTCGTCTCCGTCGCCTACACCGCCCTCCTGCCCGACCTCCCCGAACCGCGCGGCGGCGGGGACGCCGCCCACGCCCAGTGGGTGGAGCGCGCCGCTGCGGGACCGCTCGCCTTCGACCACGACCGCATCCTCGCCGACGCCCACGACCGGGTCCGCTCCAAGCTGGAGTACACCGGTCTGGCCACCGGCTTCTGCCCGGCCGAGTTCACCCTCGGAGAGCTCCAGACGGTGTACGAGACCGTCTGGGGCGTCGAACTGGACCGGCCCAACTTCCGGCGGAAAGTCCTCGCCACACCCGGCTTCGTGGAAGCCGTCGAGGCCCCGCCGCGCCGCACCGGCGGCCGGGGGAAACCCGCCGCGCTCTACCGGGCGGGTGCCGCGGCCCTGCTGCACCCCCCTCTTCTGCGACCGGAAGGACGGCAGCCATGACCACGCTCAGGACCCCGAGGACCGTCACCAAGCAGGCCGCCACCGGCTCGCTGATCGGGCTGGCCCTCGGTGACGCCCTCGGATTCCCCACCGAGTTCAACGACGTGCCCCAGATCCTCGCCAAGTGCGGTCCGTGGCGGCGGATGGAGCTGCCCGCCCCCGCGTACGTCACCGACGACACCCAGATGACCATCGCGGTGGCACGCGGCATCCGCACCGCCATGGACCGGGGCCTGCTGGTCGCGTCCCGGCTCACCCGGCCGCTGCGGGAGGAGTTCACCGTCTGGTACCACTCCCCGGAGAACAACCGCGCCCCCGGCCGCACCTGCATGACCGCCTGCCGGCTGCTGGACGACGAACGGCTGCCGTGGACCGAGGCCAGCCGGATCGGCTCCAAGGGCTGCGGCGCCAATATGCGGGTCGCCCCCGTCGGGCTCGTCCCCGGGCTCAGCGACGAGCAGCGGGCCGGAGCCGCCCAGCTCCAGGCGGCGCTGACCCACGGCCACCCCACCGCGCTGGCCGCCAGCGACCTCACCGCCCGCGCCGTCCATCTGCTGGCCCAGGGCACCGAGCCGCTGGGGCTGGTGGGACGGCTGCGCTCCTACGCGTACGAGAACCGCTCCCGCTACCACGAGCGCTGGCTCGGCGACCTGTGGACCCGCGCGCACGACCCCAGCCCCCAGGCGTTCATCTCCCGGGGCTGGGACGAGTGCCTGGCCGCCCTGGACCGGCTGACGACGGCCCTGCGCACCGCCGGCGCGGAGACCGATCCCTGCCTGACCACCGGCGACGGCTGGATCGCCGAGGAGGCCCTGGCCACCGCGCTCCAGTGCTTCCTGCTCTTCCCCGAGGAGCCGGTGACGGCGCTGCGCCGGGCCGCCTGCACCCGGGGCGACTCGGACTCCATCGCCGCGCTCGCCGGGGCCTTCGCCGGGGCCCACCTCGGCGCGGCGGCCTGGCCCAAGGAGTGGGCGGAGCGCATCGAGTACCGCAGCGATCTGATGTCCCTGGGCGCGCTCTGGGACTCCTGACCCGGCCCGCGACGCCCCCGGCCGCCGCCTCTCCCGGAGGCGGCCGGGGGACGCACCCCGCCGTCCGGCTGACTACCCTGAACGGAGCACCCGAGACACACCGGACAAGGAGCACACCGTGGCGGTACGAGCGGTCCGAGGAGCCGTCCAGCTCGACCGGGACGACGCCGGGCACATGGAGGAGCGGGTCGGCGCGCTGCTCACCGCCGTCCTGGAGCGGAACGCGCTGATCGCCGACGATCTGATCAGCGTCTGGTTCACCGCCACACCCGATCTGCACAGCGCCTTCCCGGCCGCCGCCGCCCGCGGCCTCGGCATCGTCGACGTGCCCCTGATCTGCGCCCAGGAGATGGAGGTCCGGGGCGCGATGCCCCGGGTCGTCCGGGTCCTCGCCCATGTCGAGTCCCCGCTCGACCGCGCCGAGATCACCCATGTGTACCTCGGCGCCGCCGCCGCTCTCCGCAAGGACATCGCCCAGTGAGAACCGCCCTCGTCATCGGAACCGGCCTGATCGGCACCTCGGCCGCCCTCGCCCTCGCGGGCCGGGGGGTCGCCGTCCACCTCCGCGACCACGACCCCGAGCGGGCCGCGACCGCCGCCGCGCTCGGGGCCGGCACCGACGAGGCGCCCGAGGGGCCGGTGGACCTGGCGATCATCGCCGTACCCCCCGCGTACACCGCCTCCGCGCTCGCCGGCGCCATGCGGGACGGCGCAGCCCGGGGCTACCTCGACGTCGCCAGCGTCAAGGGCGGGCCCCGGCGCGAGCTGGAGGCGCTCTCCCTGGACCTCTCCTCCTACATCGGTACGCACCCCATGTCCGGCAAGGAGCGCTCGGGACCGCTCGCGGCCACCGCCGACCTCTTCGAGGGACGGCCCTGGGTGCTCACCCCCACGTCCGCCACGGACACCGAGGTCCTCAATCTCGCCCTGGAACTGGTGGCGCTCTGCCGCGCCGTTCCCGTGGTGATGGACGCCGACGCCCACGACCGCGCTGTGGCGCTGGTCTCACACACCCCCCAGCTCGTCTCCTCCATGGTCGCGGCCCGGCTGGAGGAGGCCGACGAGACGGCGGTGCGCCTCTGCGGCCAGGGCATCCGCGATGTCACCCGGATCGCGGCGTCCGACCCGGCCATGTGGATCGACATCCTGGCCGCCAACCCCGGGCCCGTGGCCGACACGCTCGCCGGGATCGCCGCCGATCTGGAGGAGACCGTCCAGGCGCTGCGCGCGCTCCAGTCGTCGGACGAGGCCAAGCGGGAGAGCGGGGCGGAGAGCATCGCCGACGTCCTGCTGCGGGGCAACGCCGGACGGGCCAGGGTCCCCGGCAAGCACGGCACCGCGCCGGCCGCGTACGAGGTCGTCGGGGTGCTCATCAGCGACCGGCCCGGCGAGCTGGCGCGGATCTTCGCGGACGCGGACCGCGCGGGCGTCAACATCGAGGACGTCCGCATCGACCACGCCACCGGCCAGCAGGCCGGTCTGGTCCAGCTCATGGTCGAGCCCGCCGCCGCCGGGGCGCTGGCGGCGGCGCTGCGGGAGCGGGGCTGGTCGATCCGGCAGTAGCGCGGCGGGCGCGGCTGGTCACACACCGTGACGGCGGGCGGCGGCCCCGCGCCCCCGGACGGCGGGCCGCCGCACAGGTGTCCGTGACGGGTCCCGGCAATCGGTAACCTTGGTCGGGGCCCACCGCACTTCCGCCTGGCCCTCTCCTCACCTCAGGAAAGGTGTCCGCCACCGTGGATTCCGTGATCGTCGCCATCGACGGCCCCGCCGGCACGGGCAAGTCGAGCACGTCCAGGGCCGTGGCCGCCGCTCTGGGGCTGCGCTATCTGGACACGGGCGCGCAGTACCGGGCGATCACCTGGTGGATGGTGACCAACGGTGTCGACGTCGCCGACCCGGCCGAGATCGCGCTGGCCGCCGGCAAGCCGGCCATCGTCTCGGGCACCGACCCCGCCGACCCGACGATCACCGTCGACGGTGTGGACGCCGCGGGCCCGATCCGCACCCCGGAGGTCAGCTCCAAGGTCAGCGCCGTCAGCGCGGTCCCCGAGGTGCGCACCCGGATCACCGATCTCCAGCGCGCCATCGCGGCCTCCGCCGAGGGCGGCATCGTGGTGGAGGGCCGGGACATCGGCACCACCGTCCTCCCCGACGCCGACCTCAAGATCTTCCTGACCGCCTCCGCCGAGGCCCGCGCCGCCCGCCGCAGCGGGGAGCTGAAGGGCGCCGATGTCGCGGCGACCCGCGAGGCCCTGATCAAGCGGGACGCGGCCGACTCCAGCCGTAAGACCTCCCCCCTCGCCAAGGCCGCGGACGCCGTCGAGGTGGACACCACGGACCTCACCCTCCAGCAGGTCATCGAGTGCGTGGTGACCCTGGTGCGCGAGAAGCGGGACGCCGCCCGGACCCGGGCGGTCAAGTGACCGCTCCCTCCGCGCGGGGCGCGGCGGCCGGGCGCCGTATCGGCATCGGACTGATGTACGGGCTCTGGCGGCCCCGGGTCCTCGGCGCCTGGCGGGTCCCCTCCGCCGGGCCCGTGATCCTCGCCGTCAACCACTCCCACATGGTGGACGGGCCCATGCTGATGGGCACCGCCCCCAGGCCGGTGCACTTTCTGATCAAGAAAGAGGCGTTCATCGGCCCGCTCGACCCGTTTCTGCTGGGCATCGGCCAGCTGAAGGTCGACCGCTCCGGCACCGACCGCGCGGCCGTCACCGGCGCGCTCGGCGTGCTGGAGAACGGCGGAGTCCTCGGGATCTTCCCCGAGGGCACCCGGGGCGAGGGGGACTTCGCCTCGCTCCGTGCCGGTCTCGCGTACTTCGCGGTACGCTCCGGCGCCCCGATCGTCCCGGTGGCGGTGCTGGGAAGCGGTGAGCGCCCCGGACGGTTGTTCAAGGCGCTGCCCCCGCTGCGCGGCCGGGTGGACGTGGTCTTCGGCGAGGCCTTCGACGCGGGGGACGGCAGTGGCCGCCGTACACGCACGGCGCTGGACGACGCGACCGTGCGCATCCAGCAGCGGCTGACCGCCCATCTGGAAAACGCCAGGCGCCTGACCGGGCGCCCCGGGTAAGACTTGAGCAGTGGGTCACTCACACGTGACCCGGTTGACGATCGAGGAACGGACTTCATGAACGACCAGCACGACCACGGAGCGCTTGGCGATGCCGAGTACACGGAGTTCATGGAGCTCGCCGCGGAAGAGGGCTTCGACGCCGAGGAGGTCGAGGACGCGATCGGCGAGGCCGGTCACGGCCCGCTGCCCGTCCTCGCCGTCGTCGGCCGCCCCAATGTCGGCAAATCGACCCTGGTGAACCGCATCATCGGCCGCCGTGAGGCCGTGGTGGAGGACAAGCCGGGCGTCACCCGCGACCGGGTCACCTACGAGGCCGAGTGGGCGGGCCGCCGCTTCAAGGTCGTCGACACCGGCGGCTGGGAGCAGGACGTCCTCGGGATCGACGCCTCCGTCGCCGCCCAGGCGGAGTACGCGATCGAGGCCGCCGACGCGGTCGTCTTCGTCGTCGACTCCACCGTCGGCGCCACCGACACCGACGAGGCCGTCGTCCGGCTGCTGCGCCGGGCCGGGAAGCCCGTGGTGCTCTGCGCCAACAAGGTCGACGGCCCCAGCGGCGAGGCGGACGCCACCGCGCTGTGGTCCCTCGGCCTCGGCGAGCCGCACCCGGTCTCCTCCCTCCACGGCCGGGGCACGGGCGACATGCTCGACGCCGTCCTGGAGGCCCTGCCCGAGGCCCCCGCCCAGACCTTCGGCACCGCGGTCGGCGGACCGCGCCGCATCGCCCTGATCGGCCGCCCGAACGTCGGCAAGTCCTCGCTGCTGAACAAGGTGGCCAACGAGGAGCGCGTCGTCGTCAACGAGATGGCGGGCACCACGCGCGACCCGGTCGACGAGCTGATCGAGCTGGGCGGAGTCACCTGGAAGTTCGTCGACACCGCCGGCATCCGCCGCCGGGTCCACCTCCAGGAGGGCGCGGACTACTACGCCTCGCTGCGGACCGCCGCCGCCGTGGAGAAGGCCGAGGTCGCGGTCATCCTGATCGACGCCAGCGAGTCCATCAGCGTCCAGGACCAGCGGATCATCACCATGGCGGTGGAGGCGGGCCGGGCCATCGTCGTCGCCTTCAACAAGTGGGACACGCTCGACGAGGAGCGGCGCTACTACCTGGAGCGCGAGATCGAGACCGAGCTGGCCCAGATCGCCTGGGCCCCCCGGGTCAATGTCTCGGCGCTCACCGGCCGGCACATGGAGAAGCTGGTTCCGGCGATCACGACCGCGCTGGAGGGCTGGGAGACCCGGGTGCCCACCGGCCGGCTCAACTCCTTCCTCGGCGAGATCGTCGCCTCCAACCCGCACCCGGTCAGGGGCGGCAAGCAGCCCCGTATCCTCTTCGGCACCCAGGCGGGCACCAAGCCGCCGCGGTTCGTGCTCTTCTCCTCCGGCTTCCTGGAGCACGGCTACCGCCGCTTCGTGGAGCGCAGGCTGCGCGAGGAGTTCGGCTTCGAGGGCACCCCGATCCACATCTCGGTGCGTGTACGGGAGAAGCGCGGGCGCAACAAGTAGTCCGCGCGGAGCCACCGCACAGCAGGGCGCTGCCCCGGACCGGAACGCATCCGGTGCGGGGCAGCGCCCTGCTGTGTGCCGGGCCCCGGGGGGCTCAGATGCCGCGGCGGGCCGGGGGCAGCGCTGCCGGGTGGTGGCCCACATAGGCCCGGGGGGCGGGGTAGGGCTGCCAGCCCATGCCCGGATAGGAGGTGTGGGCGGCGGTTCCGTACCCCCGGCTGCCGCCGAGCCCCAGACCGAAGTCCCGGAAGCCGAGGTCCTCCTCGCCGCTCCGGTCTCCGGGCAGGGCGCGGAACGCCCGGCGGTACTCGGCGCACAGCGTGTCGTAGATGGGGGTGGGGGAGACGGGGGAGATCTCGTGCGCGGGGCGCATCGAGGGGATCTGGGTCGGGTACTGCTGGCGGGTCGGGTCGTATGAGTGCACGTACCTGCAACGACCCATGCCCCCCGCCCGTCACTGTCCCGGTCCGCGCGGAAGTGTCCCGGGGGCACCCGCTCCCAGGACAGATGTTCCGGGAGCGGGGCGCGGTGCGCGGGGAGCGCGGGGCTGTCAGGAGGTGCCCGCGAGCGGCATCGCCGCCGCCACCAGCCTGCCTCCCGCCGCCGCCTTCTCCAGCGCGTCCCGCAGCAGGTCCTCGCGGGGCTGCTGGCCGATCGAGCCGACCGGGGCCGCGTACACCAGCACCGTGTGGGACTTGTTGGCCGCGGTCCGCCAGCCGTCGGTGACCTGGAGCGGGTGGTGGGCCTGCCACCAGGCGACCGGGCTGCCGCCGCCGGTGCCGGGCTGGAGCACCGCGTGCAGCCGGCCCATGGCGAGCAGCACGGACCAGCCGGGGAGCGGGGCGGGCGGCCGGTTCACATCGTGGACCGGGCCGAAGCCCTGCTCGATGAGGAGGGTGAGGAAGTCGTCCCCGCCCTCGCCGGTGGTGCCGGGGCGGGCGATGGGCGCGGTCGGCTCCACCACCAGTGCCGGGTGGAGGTCGCCGCCCAGCAGGATCAGCCCGCTGGTGACGCCCAGCACCGCCTGGCCGGGCGCCGGGTCGGGGCCGGAGCCGCCGCCACCGGGCACGCCGGGGGAGGTGAGGGCGGGGGCGGGGGCGGCGGGGCGGTCGCCGGTGATCGACCGCACGGCGCCCTGGAGCTCCGATTCGGCGACCTGGACCACCTGGGAGGGGATGCAGGTGGCGTGGGCGAAGGCGAGAACGGCGGTCTCCTCGCCGACGAACAGCACGGTGCTGGTGCGCTCCTGCTCGGTGTCGCCCGGGGTGCGGCAGGAGGTGCAGTCATAGCTCCCCGGGGCGTTCTCGCCGGCGAGCAGCCGGTCGGCTTCCTGGTCACCGATCTCGGCGCGTACGTCCTCGCTGACGTCGAGCATGCGCGGCACGGGTGGCTCCTCGGGCTTGGTCTTGTGGGTCGGGGGAATCCCGGCTCATAAAGGGTTCAACGGGTGGGTGTGTGCCGGGGTCACGCCCGGAGCGGAACGGAATCCCTCGCCCCTCCCGAGCGAGCCCCCGCGCCTCAATCGCCGGCGGGGCTGAAAGATCCAGCCTGCCCGGGGGCGCCTCCCGGAGGCAGCTCCGGGGGAGATTGAGGACGGACCCTGTGCCACGGGCGACCCGAGCAAACCAAGCCTGTCTGGGGGCGCCTCCCGGAGGCAGCTCTGGGGGAGATTGAGGACGGACCCTGTGCGACAGGACCCCGCATCGTGCGGGCCACGGTCGGGGGCCGGCCCCCGAACCCCCGCTCCTCAATCGCCGGAGGGGCTGAGGGGTGCGGCTCAGTCGTCGGCGGGGCTGAACAACCAAGCCTGTCCGGGGGCGCCTCCCGGAGGCAGCTCCGGGGGAGATTGAGGACGGACCCTGTGCCACGGGAGTCCCGAGCAAACCAAGCCTGTCCGGCAATTGAGGACGGACCCTGTGCCACGGGAGTCCCGCAGTGTGCGGGCCACGGTCGGGGGCCGGCCCCCGAGCCCCCGCTCCTCAATCGCCGGAGGGGCTGAGGGGTGCGGCTCAGTCGTCGGCGGGGCTGAACAATCCAGCCTGTCCGGGGGCGCCTCCCGGAGGCAGCTCCGGGGCGGGAGCGGGTTCGCAGGTGGGTTGGGGGACGCGGGTTCCCGGCCGAGAGGTATCCCACGGGGGGCTCCGGTGATTTCCGGCCACTCCCGCCCCATCAGTAAAGTCCCTCCCTGACCACACACACTCGCCCCGGGGGAACGGACACCACCGCGCATGCGCATCTCCTTTCTGCTCCACAACGCCTACGGAATCGGGGGCACCATCCGCACCACCTTCAACCTGGCCCAGGAACTCTCCCGCCGGCACGAGGTGGAGATCGTCTCCGTCTTCCGCCACCGCGAGACCCCGATCATGGGGGCCCCGGCGGGCGTCACCCTGAGGCATCTGGTGGATCTGCGGAAGAAGAGCCCCGGGTACGACGGGGACCACCCCGACTACACCCGGCCCGCGAAGGTCTTCCCGCGCGGTGACGGCCGCCACCGGCAGTACAGCCGGCTCACCGACGCCCGGATCGGCGCCCACCTCGGCTCCGTCGACGCCGATGTCGTCATCGGCACCCGCCCCGGGCTCAACGTCCATATCGCCCGCCAGACCCGGCCCGGCCCGCTGCGGGTCGGGCAGGAGCACCTCACACTGGACAGCCACGGCTACCGGCTGCGCCGGGAGATCGGCTACCGCTACCCGCTGCTCGACGCCCTCACCACGGTCACCGAGGCGGACGCCGACGCCTACCGGAGGCTCGGCCTGCCCGGGCTGCGGATCGACGCCGTGCCCAACAGCGTCCCCGCCCCCTCCGTACCCCCCGCCGACGGCACCGCCCGTTTCGTGGTCGCCGCGGGCCGGCTCACCCGGGTGAAGCGGTACGACGTCCTGGTGGAGGCGTTCGCCGAGGTGGCCGCCCGCCGCCCCGACTGGCAGCTGCGCATCTACGGCAGCGCCGACCGGACCGGCGACGAGCGCTCCGCCCTGACGGCGCTGATCGAGCGGCACGGTCTGGAGAAGCACGTCGAGCTGATGGGCAACGCCGACCCGCTGGAGAAGGAGTGGGTGAAGGGTTCCATCGCCGCCGTCACCTCGGCCCGGGAGTCCTTCGGGATGACCATCGTCGAGGCGATGCGGTGCGGACTGCCCGTCGTCTCCACGGACTGCCCGCACGGACCGCGCGAGATCATCGAGGACGGGGTGGACGGCCGGCTGGTGCCGGTCGGCGACAGCGGCGCGGTCGCCCGCGCGCTCCTGGAGCTGATCGAGGACGACGAGCTGCGCCGGCGGACCGGCACGGCGGCCCGCGCCGCCGCCGAGCGCTTCGACCCGGCGACGGTCGCCGCCCGTCACGAGGCCCTCTTCGACGGGCTGGCCGCCGCCCGCGCCGGGAGCGCCGGTGCGCGCAGCACCCTGCGGGACACCCTCTTCCAGGTCCGCGGCACCCTCTTCGACGGGCTGTACGCGCTGCGCTATCTCGCCGCCCGGGTGATCCGCGGCCGGCGCTGATCCCCTGGTTCCCCGGTCCCCGGCCCGGGGATCGAGGAACATCGCCGTCCGCGGGCGCTGGCAGACTTGCGCCCATGCTGGACACCTCCGCGCGGCTGCTGCGCCTGCTCTCGCTGCTCCAGGCCCACCGCGAGTGGTCGGGCCCCGACCTCGCCCGGCGGCTCGGGGTCACGGCCCGGACCGTGCGCCGTGATGTCGACCGGCTCCGTGAACTCGGCTACCCCGTGAACGCCACTCCCGGCACCGGCGGCGGCTACCGGCTTGGCGCGGGCGCCGAACTGCCCCCGCTGCTGCTGGACGACGAGGAGGCCGTCGCCGTCGCCGTGGGGCTGCGGACCGCGGCCGGTCACGGCATCGAGGGCATCGGCGAGACCTCCGTACGCGCTCTGGCCAAGCTGGAGCAGGTGCTGCCGGACCGGCTGCGGCGCCGGGTGAGCGCGCTCAACGCCTTCACCGTGCCGATGCTGAGGACACCGGGCGCCCGGGCCGACGCCTCCGTCCTCACCGAGCTGGCAGGCGCCTGCCGCGACAACGAGCGGCTCCGCTTCTCCTACCGCGACCACGAGGGCGGTGAATCCCGCCGCACGGCGGAGCCGCTCCGGCTGGTCTGCACCGAGAACCGCTGGTACCTCGTCGCCTGGGACCTCGACCGGGCCGGCTGGCGCACCTTCCGGGTGGACCGGATCACCCCGGTGCCCCCGCACGGCCCGCGCTTCACCCCGCGCACCCCGCCCGCCGGCGATCTCGCCGAGTATGTCTCCCGGGGGGTCTCCACCCACGCCTACACGGCCCGCGCGGTGCTGCGGCTGGCGCTCCCGGCGCCGGAGGCGGCCCGGTTCGTCGGCCCGGCGGACGGGGTGCTCGAACCGGTCGACGAGCACAGCTGTCTGCTGCGCACGGGCGCGACCAGCATGGACGTCCTGGTCATCCATGTGCTGCTCATGGGCGTCGGCTTCGAGGTCGTCGAGCCCCCCGAGCTGACCGAGCACCTCAGGGCCGCCCGGGACCGTCTCTCCCGGGCCCTGGAGTGACGGACCCCGGCGCCGGTGCTCCGGCCCCGCCCGCCCCCGCCCGCGCCAGGGCCGGAAACTCCGGATGGTGCAGATCGAACGCCGGGGACTCCGAGCGGATTCTCGGCAGGGTGCGGAAGTTGTGCCGGGGCGGCGGGCACGAGGTCGCCCATTCGAGCGAGCGTCCGAATCCCCAGGGATCGTCGAGCTCCACTTTCCTGCCGTACTTCGCGGTCTTCCAGACGTTGTAGAGGAACGGCAGGGTCGAGATCCCCAGCAGAAAGGAGCCGATGGTCGAGACGGTGTTGAGCGCCGTGAACCCGTCGGCCGCCAGATAGTCGGCGTACCGCCTCGGCATGCCCTCCGCCCCCAGCCAGTGCTGGACCAGGAATGTGGTGTGGAAGCCGATGAAGAGGGTCCAGAAGTGGATCTTGCCGAGCCGTTCGTCGAGCATTTTCCCGGTGAACTTGGGCCACCAGAAGGAGAAGCCCGCGAAGGTCGCGAAGACCACCGTGCCGAAGACCACGTAGTGGAAGTGGGCCACCACGAAGTACGAGTCGGTGACATGGAAGTCCAGCGGCGGCGAGGCCAGGATCACCCCGGTCAGCCCGCCGAGGAGGAACGACACCAGAAATCCCACGGACCAGAGCATCGGCGTCTCGAAGGAGAGCGATCCCCGGAGCATCGTGCCCGACCAGTTGAAGAACTTCACCCCCGTCGGCACCGCGATCAGAAACGACACGAAGGAGAAGAAGGGCAGCAGCACCGCCCCGGTGGCGAACATGTGGTGGGCCCACACCACCACGGAGAGTCCGGTGATGGCCATGGTCGCGCCCACGAGCGTCAGATAGCCGAAGACCGGCTTGCGGGAGAAGACCGGCAGGATCTCGGTCACGATCCCGAAGAACGGCAGCGCGATGACATAGACCTCCGGGTGACCGAAGAACCAGAACAGATGCTGCCAGAGCAGGGCCCCGCCGCTGGAGGCCTGGAAGACCACCGCCCCGAACCTCCGGTCCGCCTCCAGGACCAGCAGCGCCGCCGCCAGCACCGGGAAGGCGAAGAGCACCAGGATCGAGGTGAAGAGGACGTTCCAGGTGAAGATCGGCAGCCGGAACATCGTCATCCCCGGCGCGCGCATCCCCACGATGGTGGTGATGAAGTTGACCGCGCCGAGGATCGTGCCGAAGCCCGCCAGCGCCAGACCCATGATCCACAGATCCGCGCCGACCCCGGGGGAGCGCTCCGCCGAGTTGAGCGGCGCGTAGGCGAACCAGCCGAAGGACGCCGGGCCGCCCGGGGTGAGCAGCGAGCCGAGGACGATCAGTCCGCCGAGGAGATAGAGCCAGTACGAGAGCGCGTTCAGCCGGGGGAAGGCCACATCCGGAGAGCCGATCTGGAGCGGCATGACCGCATTGGCGAACCCGGCGAAGGCCGGGGTGGCGAAGAGCAGCAGCATGATCGTGCCATGCAGGGTGAACGCCTGGTTGAACTGTTCATTGCTGATGAGCTGAAGTCCGGGGCGGGCCAGTTCGGCGCGCATCAGCAGCGCCATGAGACCGGCGATCAGAAAGAATCCGAACGAGGTGATCAGATAGAGATGTCCGATCTTCTTGTGATCGGTGGTACTGAGCCACTCCACCAGTACGCGCGCCGCCCGCCGTTCCCGTACCGGCTCCCGCCGGACCGTCGCGGACTCGGTCTCCGTACCCATCCCTGCCCCCTCGCCGTGGACCGCCGCCTCGGTTGACCCCGCCCGTTCCCGAGGGGGCCGAGGGGATTCTGTAAGGAAGCCGTGAATTCTTCAGGGTTCGTCGAACGACTCACCGAACGGCGCGCCGAACAGCTCGCCGAACGGGGCGTCAATTCGCCCCCCGGCACTCGGGCCGGTCAAATCCCGGGGGAATTCTGCAACACCGCCGGCGGATGGGGAATTACCGTGCGGAGGGTGTCGGAAGGCTCGTTCGAGTGACGGACTGTGCGCCGGACGCGCGTGGACGACCTGTGACAGAAGCGTGACCGGTGGGAGACGGGAGAACCGTGGGAGGGCATCCGGCCCTCCGCTTCCGTCACCGTCCGCTGCCGCCTACGGTGGGGTGCATGGCATCCACACCCAGCTCAGGAGCCCATCCCGACGACGCCACCGCGGCCTATGTCGGTCTCTCCGCCGAGAGCGCCGAGCGGCGGGCCCGGGAGCACGGCTGGACCACCGTCCGGTCGCTGCCGCCGGGCGCGATCATCACCCTGGAGTATCTGGCGGGCCGGCTGAACTTCGAGGTGAAGGGCGACCGGGTGATCCGCTGCTGGTCCGGCTGAGCGCCCGGGCCGCCGCCCGCTTGCCGCCGGCCGCCCGGGTCCGGGCGCAGGGGTCCGGGTCCGCTGTCGGGACCACCACGCTGTCGGGACCACACTGCTGTCCGGTCCCGCTGTCCGGTCCCGGGTCCGGACAGCGGTGTGGCCCCGGCCCGGAGGCCGGGGCCACACCGGGGCCTCTGCGCGGAGCGGCGCCGGTCAGCCGCCGCCCGACGGCGCCCGGCCGCCCGACGGGGTGACCGGTGAGCGCTCGGACCGCGCGGAGCGCGGCGCCGGGGGGTTGAGCTGTGAGGGGTTGAGCTGCGCCGATGTCCGGCCGGACGGAACCCCCCGGCCGCCCATGGCGCTCACCGACTCCCGGGCGGGACCGTCGTGGGCCGCCCGCTGGGGCCCGACGGCCGGTGCGAGCCTCGGCCCGCCCGTCGCCACCGGCAGCGAGGCAGCCGGCCGCCGCCGTGCCCGCCACCGCTCGCGCCGCTCCAGAATCCAGGCCTCCGCCCGGCCGATCAGCGGCTCGCACCACGGCAGCCCCAGCAGGATCAGCAGCCCGGCCGCCCAGCCGAGCAGCACATCGCTCAGCCAGTGCGTGCCGATGTAGACGGTGGTCAGCCCCACCCCGAGCGAGACCGTCGCGGAGAGCGCCGACAGATAGCGCCGGGTCTTCGGCGTGGTCGCCAGATAGGCCAGGATTCCCCAGGTCACCACCGCGTTGGCGGTGTGCCCGGACGGAAATATATCGCCGCCGGAGAACAGCTCGGTCGAGCCGATCTCGGTGGCGTAGTGGGGGCCGAGCCGGCCGAGGCCGATCTTGACCGCACCCACGGTGGTGTTGAGCAGCAACAGCGACACGCCGAGTACGAGCAGGGGCCGCAGGGTGTGCTGACGCCAGGAGCGCCAGCCCAGCCAGGCGGCGACCATCACGGCCGTGGGACCGCGCTGGCCGAGCACCACGAAGTAGTCGAGAAAGGCGTGCAGCTCGGGCCACTGCTGATACGGCCGGAACAGCACGATCTTCCAGTCGATGAGCACCAGCCAGGTCGACGCCAGCACGGCGACGACGATGGCGAGATAGAACAGCGACGTCCCGCCGAAGAGGGCGAGGCGAGTCGGGCTCATCCGCGGGATCTCTATCTTCGGCGGTTCCGGCTCTCGGTCCAAGCGGGCGAAGATGTCGGTACGCACCCTATCGACGTTACAGCGAGTGAGTGTGGGCCCAGGTCGATCCAGCGTCTTTGTGATGACGATGTGATGTGGAGTATGTCTCAACCGGGAGGTTTATTCCGGCCCGGCTCGGAAATCCGGGAGGTCATCCGCCCTATTGCTCCGCCACTCGCGCCGAAGGCCCCTTTCCGTGACGAAAATTGACGTTCACCACTCTGCCGTATGAATTCTTTCTCATCTTTGACGGTTCGGCGGGAAGGACCACGGGGCGGTTCGGCGTGTACCCGGCGTGGCGTACGCCACACGCGTCCGGGCGCCGGAGTTCGCGTACGCTGACGGCTCACTCGCCCGTCGATGCCGGACCGCCCTGAGGGACCGTCCCCGTCCCCGGCTGGCCCGCCGAGCGCGAGGGGATCACTGGAGGTATGTGCATGTCAGGGACGACCACCGCCGCGGCACGCCTGCGTGCGGCGGCCGGCGGGGGAAACCGCTGGGTCGTCCTGCTCGTCCTCTGTATCAGTCTGCTGCTCGTGGCGGTGGACGCGACCGTGCTGCACATCGCGGTCCCCGCCGTCACGGAGGATCTGCGCCCCAGCGGTGTCGAGCTGCTCTGGATCGTGGACGCCTATCCGCTGATCTGCGCCGCGCTGCTGATTCTCTTCGGCACCCTCGGCGACCGCGTCGGCCGCCGCCGGGTGCTGCTGCTCGGGTACGGGATCTTCGGCGCGGCCTCCGCGCTGGCCGCCTTCGCCCCCACCCCCGAACTGCTGATCGCCGCCCGCGCCCTGCTCGGCATCGGCGGCGCGATGATCATGCCCGCCACGCTCTCCATACTCCGCACGGTCTTCCCCGACCGGCGGGAGCGGGCGATGGCGATCGGCATCTGGACGGCGGTCGCCGCCGTCGGCGCGGCCACCGGACCGGTGCTGGGCGGACTGCTCATCGAGTACTTCTGGTGGGGCTCGGTCTTTCTGATCAACATCCCGCTGATGGTGGTGATCCTGCCGCTCGGCCGCTGGCTGCTGCCGGAGTCCCGGGGCGGTTTCGACGGGCCGTGGGACGTGCTCGGCGCGCTGATGGCCGCGGGCGGCATCCTCGGAGTCGTCCTCGGGGTGAAGCGGCTCGGGGTCGGCCACGGTCCGCTGGACCTCATGACCAGCGGCCCGCTGCTGCTCGGCGCCGTGCTGCTGACCCTCTTCGTCCGGCGGCAGCGGCGCAGGCCCCAGCCGCTGATCGACATCCGGATGTTCTCCGCGCCGGCCTTCTCCACCTCCGTCGGCTGCATCGTCCTCGCCATGCTCGCGCTGGTCGGCCTGGAGCTGATCGCCGTCCAGTACCTCCAGCTGATCCTCGGGCTGAGCCCGCTGGAGACCGGGCTCCGGCTGCTGCCGCTGACCTTCGCCGCGATGGCCGCGGGCGCCACCGGCTCGTACACCCTGCGCCGTGTCGGGCCGCGCCGGATGGTTGCCTGGGGCTTCGTGCTGACCGCGGGCGCCGTGCTGCTGCTGACGCCGATGGGGCAGCAGGACCGGCCGCTGCTCCTCGCCGCCGGATTCGTCCTGCTCGGCTTCGGACTCCAGACGACGCTCTTCGCGGCGTACGAGTCGATGCTCAGCGAGGCTCCGCCGGAGCACGCGGGCGGGGCGGCGGCGATCGGCGAGACCTCCTACCAACTGGGTGCGGGCATGGGGATCGCGCTGCTCGGCAGTGTCATGAACGCGGCCTACGCACCCGCCGTCCAGCGGCTCGGCGGGGTGCCCGACTCCGCCTCGTCCGCCGCCTCCCACTCCCTCGGCGAGGCGTATCAGGTGTCGGACCGCCTCGGCGGTCTGGCGGGCGAGGTGCTGCGGTCCACCGCGCGCGAGTCCTTTGTCACCGGGCTCCACGTCACCCTCATGGTCAGCGCGGGGCTGCTGCTGACCGGCGCGCTCGCCGCGCTGCGGCTGCCGGGTGTCATGGACTGCTCGCCCGACCGCGAGCCCGGCAAGGGCTCCGGGATGTGCCCGCCGCCCCGGCGGGGGGACGCGCCCCGGGCATCCGGGCCCGCCGGCGCCGCCGTCCCGGCGCGCCGGGAGAGCGCGGTCCCGGCGAGCCGGGCGAAGACCGTCCCGGCCGACACCCGCTGACCCCGGGGTCCGTGAGCGGCCCGCACCCGTCGGCCCCCGGGCCCTGGAGCGGCGCACACCCGCCGGCCCCCCGGGCGCGGCGCACCGGCACCGCCCTGGACGGGCGGGCTACCGGACAGTAACGTCTGGGCCCGGCGCTGCTCGTTTTCCGTACGCCCCGCGGAGGTCACGACATGTCAGAACACCCGGAGCCCGCTCGCTTCGACCCGGCCGACCCCCTCGGCATCGACGAACTGCTGACCCCCGAGGACCTCGCCGTCCGGGACACCGTGCGCGGCTGGGCGGCCGGCCGGGTCCTGCCGCACATCGCCGACTGGTACGAGCGGGGCGAACTCCCCGGGCTCCGGGAGCTCGCCCGTGAGCTGGGCGCCATGGGCGCCCTCGGCATGCAGCTGCGGGGGTACGGCTGCGCCGGCGCGAGCGCCGTCCAGTACGGGCTGGCCTGTCTGGAGCTGGAGGCCGCCGACTCCGGCATCCGCTCCCTCGTCTCCGTGCAGGGCTCGCTGGCCATGTACGCGATCCACCGCTTCGGCTCCGAGGAGCACAAGCGCCGGTGGCTGCCGCCCATGGCGGCGGGCGAGACCATCGGCTGCTTCGCCCTCACCGAGCCCGACCACGGCTCCGACCCCGCCGGAATGCGCACCTCCGCCCGGCGCGACGGCTCCGACTGGGTGCTGACGGGCCGCAAGACATGGATCACCAATGGCTCGGTGGCCGGTGTCGCCGTCGTCTGGGCCCGCACCGACGAGGGCATCCGCGGCTTTCTGGTGCCCACCGCGCTGCCCGGCTTCTCCGCCTCCGAGATCACACACAAGTGGTCCCTGCGCGCCAGCGTCACCAGTGAACTGGTCCTGGACGGGGTCCGGCTGCCCGCCGACGCCCTGCTCCCCGGGGCCATCGGGCTGCGCGGCCCGCTGAGCTGTCTCACCCACGCGCGGTACGGGATCGTCTGGGGCGCGATGGGGGCGGCGCGGGCCGCCTTCGAGGCCGCGCTGGAGTACGCCGGCACCCGGGAGCAGTTCGGCAGGCCCATCGCCGGCTTCCAGCTCACCCAGGCCAAACTGGCCGACATGGCCGTGGAGCTGCACAAGGGCCTGCTGCTCGCCCACCATCTGGGGGTGCGGATGGACGCGGGCCGGCTCCGCCCCGAGCAGGTGAGCTTCGGGAAGCTGAACAATGTGAGGGAGGCGCTGGCCATCTGCCGTACCGCGCGCACCGTTCTGGGCGCCAACGGGATCTCGCTGGAGTACCCCGTGATGCGCCACGCGACCAATCTGGAGTCGGTGCTGACCTATGAGGGCACCGTCGAGATGCACCAACTCGTGCTGGGCAAGGCGCTCACCGGTCTGGACGCGTTCCGGTGACGGTGCGGCTCCGGGGGCGGTGACCGGCGAGCACCCTGCTCAGCTCTGGTTGTAGAACCCGTCCTGGGGACCCTGGGGCTCACCGTTGACGACATGGGTGTGTGCGGGGCTGAGCAGGAAGACCCGGGTCGCCACCCGCTCGATGGAGCCGCGCAGACCGAAGGTGAGACCGGCGGCGAAGTCGACCACGCGCTTGGCGTCGCCGGACTCCAGCGCGGTGAGGTTGACGATGACCGGGACACCGTCCCGGAACAGCTCGCCGATGTGCCGGGCGTCCCGGAAGCAGGTGGGCGAGACCGTGGCGATCCGGCGGCTCTCGGCCCGCGCGGATTCGGAGGCGGCGACACGCACCCGGGGGTCGGTGACCCACGCGTCACCCGTCTCGGCAGCACCCTCGGCGTACTCGGCGTACTCGTCGGCGTAGTAGCGCTCGTCGTTGTCCTCGACGAGTCCCAGCCAGGCGCTCGCCTTGCGCACAGATCCCATGGACGCCTCCTTCCACTGTGGTCCGCTCACGAGCGGTCTTTCGTCTTTCCTGTCCCTATCGTCGTCCATCATGCGGATCGCGCGCCAAGTGGATAGCCGCTGAGGCGGGGTTTCGTGACGGGACTGGTGCAGATGATGTGGTGATTCGTCAGCTTTCTTCCCGGGTACCGGGGGTGATCAGCACAAAATATGAAAGTCGGGCCAGACGGGTGATGTCCGGGACGTACGGGTGAACGAACCGGTCGATACGATGCGTCCCGCACAGCTGAACGACTCACGGGGGAAGTGAACGTGTTCGGGATGGTCCGGCCCTGCGGCCACCGGCTCACCGATGGCCTGAAGACCGAGTGGATGGCGCATCTCTGCGGCCTCTGTCTCGCACTCCGCGGCGACCACGGGCAGTTCGCCCGGGTGGTCACCAACTACGACGGCCTGATCATCTCCGTACTGACGGAGGCTCAGACCGAACGCGTCCCCGCCGCCCGGCGCACCGCGGGTCCCTGCCCGCTGCGCGCCCTGCGCACCACGCCCGTCGCCCGCGGCGAGGGGACGCGGCTCGCCGCCGCCGTGTCGCTGGTGCTGGCGTCGGCGAAGGTGCGCGACCATGTCGCCGACCGGGACGGGCTGCTGGCCCGCCGGCCGGTGGCCGCCGCCGCGCGCAGGGTCGCCGCCGGGTGGGACCGGGCCGGGAGCCGGGCGGGCGCGAGGGTCGGCTTCGACACCGCCGTACTGCTCGACGCCGTCGACCGGCAGACCGGCGTCGAGGCGCTCGCCGGGCCCGGCACCTCCCTGCTGACGGTCACCGAGCCCACCGAGACGGCCACCGCCGCCGCCTTCGCCCACACCGCCGTGCTCGCCGGGCGGCCGGAGAACGCCGCGCCGCTCGCCGAGGCCGGCCGGCTCTTCGGCCGGCTCGCCCATCTGCTGGACGCCGTCGAGGACCGGGCCGCCGACGCCGCCGCGGGCGCCTGGAACCCGCTCACGGCCACCGGCACCCCGGTCGCCGAGGCGCGCGGGCTCGCCGACGACGCCGTGCGCGGGGTCCGCCTCGCCCTGCGGGACGCCCGGTTCGCCGACGGCCGGCTGGTGCATGTGCTGCTCGCCCATGAGCCGGCCGAGGCGGTGAACCGCGCCTTCGGGACGGTGGGCTGCGGCCACCGGGGCGAGGCGCGCGAGGATTCCGGCGGTCCGCACCGGCCGGGAGGACCGGGCGCGGGGAGCCCCCACGGCCCGGGCGCCGGCGGCACTCCGTACGGCGGCGCCGGCGGGCCGTACGGCGCGGGCGCGCCCGGTGGGCCCGGTGGTTCCGGCGGCTCCGGGGGCGGCCCGGGGGTGCCGCCCCCGCCGCACCAGCGCCCCGAGCCCCGGGGCTTCCTGGCCGGCTGCGCCGCCTTCACCGGGCTCTTCTGCACCTGCCGGATCTGCTGCGCCAAGGAGTACGAGGGCCCCTGGTCCCGCAAGAGGCGCGAGGGCTGCTGCCGCGCCTGCGACTGCGGGGACTGCTCCGGCTGCGACTGCTGCTGCCCCTGCGACTGAGCGCCCCTCCGGGCCTCCTCGGCGAGGGCCGGCTCAAGCGGTGCCGGGCACCGGTCCGTTCAGTTCCTTCTCGAACGACAGCAGCCCGACCGACTCCGGATCGGCGTCCGGGTCGAAGAGCGGGCGGTAGCCGGAGGCCAGATACAGACCCCTGGCCTCCGGCTGGCGCGGCCCGGTGGTCAGCACGATCCGGCCGTAGCCGCGCCGGGCGGCCTCCGCCTCCAGCACCCGCAGCACCTGACGGCCCAGACCCCGGCGCCGGTGCGCGGAGTCCGTCCAGATCCGCTTCAGCTCCGCCGTCCTGCGGTCGTACCGCCGGTACGCGCCCCCGGCCACCGCCCGCCCCCGCTCCAGCAGCAGCACGAACGCGCCATCGGGCGGGGCGAACTGGGCCGCGGGGCGGCGGGTGAGGTCGGAGCTCTCGCCGTAGCGCCGGCGGTACTCGTCGGAGAGGTCGGTGAGGAGCGGCCGGGCCAGCGGATCGGTGGCCTCCGTGTGCAGCACGGAGAGCCCGGGCGGCACCGGCGGGACATCCGGGGCCGGGGCCGGGACCTCACGGTTCGGGGGGAACACCATACGGACCCTTCGGACGGCGTTATCCGGGCGGGCGTGCGGGCGTGCGGGCGTGCGGGCGGAGCGAGGGGAGTGGTGCGAGTGGTGCGCATCGCGGAGTGCGGTGAGGGCAGGGCCCGTGGTGAGCACGGCGCCCGGAGCGCCAGGGTGCGCACCGGGCCGCGCGGACCTCACCGGAGCGGGGCCGCGCACGGGAATCCGGGGAGCACCGGCGCGATGGGGCCGGACTCGGGGGGATGTGCCGGAAATGCCGGAGAGACAGCGGGTCGGGTCAACAGGAGGCGGACCACACGCGACCGAGGTCGATGTGGGAGCGCCTGACCAGCGACTGCTGTGAAGACATGGCCCAAGTGGAGCAGGCATCCGTTTCCGCGTCAACCGCGCTGAGACATCACGCCCACAGTGTGGACAGCCTTGACAGCGGGCCGTGTTCACCGCCTAGCCTCAGAGGCCGGACCAAGCTGAGGGGCGCGGTCCGCATCGCACCGGCGGCGCCGGTCTGTTCCCGGTGAAGGCAATCCCGTGTTCGATTCCCGAATCCACGGAGCCTTCTCATGGCCGTCCCCACCGACGCCTTTTCCGACTGCCCCACCGCCGCCCCGGACGGCCCCGGCCCGCACGCGCCCCCGGGCCGCTCCGGCCGGCCGGCCCTCGCCGTCATAGGAGCCGGTCCGCGGGGGACCGGCTTCCTGGAGCGGCTCGCGGCCAACGCCCACGAGGTCTACGGCGACCGCCCCCTCGACATCCATCTGATAGACCCCCACCGGCCGGGACCCGGGCGGATCTGGCGCGCCGACCAGTCCCCGCTGCTGTGGATGAACTCCATGGCCGAGGACGTCACCATGTTCACCGACGACACCGTCGCCCTCGACGGGCCGGTGCGCCCCGGCCCCACGCTCGCCGAGTGGGCCACCCTGGACGGCCGCACCTTCGCCGACCGCACCCGCCAGGGCGCCTATCTGCGCTGGGTGTACGAACGGGCCAGGGCCGCCCTCCCGCCCTCGGTCACCGTGCGGGAGCACCGCACCACCGCTCTGCGGATCACCGGTCCGCGCGACGGCACCCAGCGGATCGAGCTGGCCGGGCACGCCGAACCCCTCACCGCCGACGCGGTGCTGCTGACCCTCGGCCATCTCGACGCCGCGCCCGACGACGAACAGCGTGCCCTCACCGCCTTCGCCCGCCGCCACGGCCTGGTCCATCTGCCCCCCGGCTTCACCGCCGACACCGACCTCGGCGCCGTCCCCGCCGGGGAGAACGTCATCGTCCGGGGGATGGGGCTGGCCTTCATCGATCTGATGGTGCTCCTCACCGAGGGCCGCGGCGGCCGGTACGAGAACGGCGCCTACCTCCCGTCCGGCCGGGAGCCGGTCCTGTACGTGGGGTCGCGGCGCGGGGTCCCGTACCACGCGAAGCTCGGCTACCCGCTGCGCGGCGGCGGGCCGCCGCTGCCCCGGTTCCTCGGCCCCGACCGGACCGATGAGCTGCTGCGGCGCGGCCCGCTCGACTTCCGCCGGGACATCTGGCCGCTCGTCGACAAGGAGCTGGGCTTCGCCCACTACCACCGGCTCTTCACCGCGCACCCCGAGCGCACCTCGGGCGGCTGGGCCGCCTTCGAGGAGAAGTACGCCGCCGCCGAGCCGCTCAGCCCCGAACTGCGCGCCCTGGCGGACGCCGCCGTGCCCGACCCCGCCGACCGGTTCGACGCGACGGCCCTGGACCGTCCGCTGCGCGGCCGGCGCTTCCCCTCGCCCGAAGCGCTCCAGCACGGCCTGCGGGCCCATGTGGAGGCCGACCTCGCGCGCAGCCACGACCCCGCGTACAGCCAGGATCTCGCGGTCTTCCTCGGGCTGCTCTCCGTCTACGGACAGCTGATCCGGCTCGGGGACATCGGCGGCTGGTGGCACGGCTGGTTCAGCTTCCTCGCCTCCGGGCCGCCCGCCCCCCGGCTGCGCCAGCTGCTCGCGCTCTCCCGGGCCGGGGTGGTCCGCTTCCTCGGCGCGGAGCTGACCGTCGAGGGGGACGAGGAACGGGGGGTCTTCCGCGCGGGCGGGGCGAGCGTGCCCGGCGCGTGGACCGAGGCCCGGGCGCTGGTCGAGGCCCGGCTGCCCGAGCCGACGGTGACACGGAGCGGGAGCGCCCTGCTGCGCGCGCTCCACCGGGACGGGGCCGCCGCGACCCCGGCCGGGCTGCTCGCCGTGGACCCCCGGGACGGCCGGGTACTGGACCGGTCGGGCGCGCCGCACCCCCGCAGATTCGCGCTCGGCCCGCACACCGACGCCCGCGCCCCCGGAGCCTTCACCCGGCCGCGCACCGGGGGAGCGGCCTTCCGGCAGAACGACGCCACCGCGCGCACCGCCCTCACGCTGCTGCGCGAGCTGTCCCGCCACCCCTCCTGACCGCCCCGCCCCACCCTCCTGCCCCGACGACCGCCCCGCCCCCCTGTCCCGCCACGCTCACGGAACCGCGTGTTCCGGACCCGACCATCCGGAGAGGCCCACCATGTCCGCCACTCGTCCGCTGCATCTGGCCGTCGCTCTCGACGGCCCGGCGCGGTACGGCACCGAGCACTTCGCCGAACTCGCCGGGCTCGCCGAACACGGCGCCCTCGACTTCCTCACCCTCGGCGACTCGTTCGCCCGCCCCGGGCTCGACGCTCTCGCGGTCCTGGCCGCGATCGCGCCCCGCACCCGCCGGATCGGCCTGGTGCCGACCGTCACCACCACCCACACCGAGCCGTTCCACGTCTCCACCTCCCTCGCCACCCTCGACTGGGTCAGCCGGGGCCGGGCCGGCTGGTCCATCGGGGTCTCGGCCACCGAGGCGGAGGCGAGACTCTTCGGCCGCCGGCCCGCCGCGCCCCCGGACGCCCTGTGGCGGGAGGCGGGCGAGGTCGCCGAGGCCGTCGCCCGGCTCTGGGACAGCTGGGAGGACGACGCGGAGATCCGCGACGAGGCCACCGGCCGCTTCATCGACCGGGAGAAGCTGCACCACATCGACTTCTCGGGCTCCTCCTTCTCGGTGCGCGGGCCCTCGATCGTGCCCCGGCCCCCGCAGGGCCGGCCCGTCACCGTCGTGGACCTCACCGGCACCGGCGAGCCGGGCCGCAGGGTCGCCGCGCGGTACGCCGATGTCGTCCTCGTCCGGGCCGGATCGCCCGAGGAGGCGGCGGCCCTGCGGGCCGGGCTCCACCGGGACGCCGCGGCCCTGGGCCGGGACCCGGACCACCTCAGGGTGCTGGTCTCGCTCGCCGTCGATCTCGGGGAGTGCGAGTCGGCCCCGCAGCCGGGGCTGGCCGGGCCGTCCCGCCCGGCCGCCACCGCCTCGTACTTCCGGGGCGGCCCGGTCGACCTCGCCGAGCTGATCACCCGGTGGCAGCGCGGCGGCGCCGCCGACGGCTTCCACCTCGCGCCCATCGCACCCCACCGCGACCTGGAGCGGATCGTCAACGGCACCGTCGCCCTGCTCCAGCACCGCGGAATCGCCCGCACCTTCCACCCCGGCGGCACCCTCCGCGAGCACCTGGGGCTCGCCAGGCCCGCCAACCGGTACGCCGCCACCTCCCGGGGAGCCTCATGAACACCGTCCGGCAACTCCATCTCGCCGCCCACTTCCCGGGCGTCAACTCCACCACCGTCTGGACCGATCCGCGCTCCGGCAGCCAGATCGACTTCTCCTCCTTCGAGCATCTGGCCCGCACCGCCGAGCGCGGTCTCTTCGACTTCTTCTTCCTCGCCGAGGGGCTGCGGCTGCGCGAGCACAAGGGACGCATCCACGACCTCGATGTCGTCGGCCGCCCCGAGTCGATCACCGTGCTCAGCGCCCTCGCGTCCGTCACCGGCCGGCTCGGGCTCGCCGCCACTGTCAACGCCACCTTCAACGAGCCCTACGAACTCGCCCGCAGACTCGCCACCCTGGACCACCTCAGCGCCGGCCGGGCCGGCTGGAACGTGGTCACCTCGTCCGACGCCTTCACCGGCGAGAACTTCCGGCGCGGTGGCTATCTGGACCGGGCCGACCGCTACACCCGTGCCGAGGAGTTCGTCCGCACCGCGCGGGAGCTGTGGGACTCCTGGACCCCGGACGGCGTCCCGCGCCCCTTCGCCCACCGGGGCCGGCACTTCGCCATCGAGGGGGAGTTCACCGTTCCGCGCCCCCCGCAGGGACACCCGGTGATCATCCAGGCCGGGGACTCGCCCGAGGGCCGGGACTTCGCCGCCGCCGCGGCCGATGTGGTCTTCGCCCGGCACCGCACCCTGGAGGAGGGCCGGGTCTTCTACGCCGATGTGAAGTCCCGGCTCGCCGCCCACGGCCGGAGCCCCGACGACCTCAAGATCATGCCCGGGGCGACCTTCGTCCTCGGCGACAGCGACGCCGAGGCCCGTGAACGGGCCGCCGAGATCCGGCGCTTACAGGTCTCCCCGCAGACCGCGATCCTCGCGCTGGAGCAGATCTGGGGCCGGGACCTCTCCGCGTACGATCCCGACGGGCCGCTCCCCGAGATCGATCCCGACCCCGGCACCACCCTGAGCCAGGGGAGGGTGAGCGCCGGTGATCCCCTGGCGGTCGCCGCCCGCTGGCGGGCCCTGTCGGAGGCGAAGGGGCTCTCCATCCGGCAGACCGTCATCGAGACCTCCATCGGGCAGTCGTTCATCGGCACCCCCGCGTCCGTCGCCGCCGAGATGGCCGGGTTCGTCGCCGACCGGGGGGCCGACGGATTCATCCTCGTACCGCATCTGACCCCCGGCGGCCTCGACGAGTTCGTCGACCGGGTGGTGCCGCTGCTCCAGGAGCGCGGTGTCTTCCGCACCCACTACACGGGGACGACGCTCCGGTCCCACCTGGGGCTCGCCGAACCCGTGTGGAATGGTTGACGGCATGACGACGGACGCACAGCGACCAGCAGCCGGAGACGACGAGCGCGGCGGACACGGGCCGAGGAGCTGGCGGAAGTGGCACGAGCGGCGGGTGGAGACCATCTCGGCGCCGTACGGCCCGCTCTCCCTGACCGGCACCCACTGGCTCGACGATTATCCGGACGGGCACATTCCGTCGGTGCCGGGCCGCTGGACCGCGGACGGCGACGAGGTCCGGCTCACCGCGGGCCCCGAGGACGGCCTCACCGTGGACGGCGCCCCCTTCAGCGGCACCGCGAGGCTCCCCGCCGACCACGGCCCCATCCCCGACGCGCCGGTGGCCCACGGGGAGCGCCGGCTGGTGGTGCTGCGCAGGGAGGGGCTCTGGGCGGTGCGCGACTTCGACCCGCACTCCCCGGCGCGGGCCGCCTTCCGGGGCATCGAGGCCACCCCCTACGACCCCCGCTGGGTGCTGCCGGGGCGCTTCACCGCGTATCCGGAACACCGCGGCGTCCGGGTGGAGAACGCGGACGGGCGCGAGCGCGGTCTGAGCCTCGCGGGTGAGGTCGCCTTCGAGCTGGAGGGCGCCGAGCGCACCCTGCGGGTGGCCGTCGAGGACGACGGCTCGCTCTGGGCGGTCTTCACCGACACCACCGGCGGCGACAGCAGCTACCGCTTCCGCTTCCTGCGCCCCGGGGCTCCGGCCGCCGACGGTTCGGTGACCGTGGACCTCAACCGGGCGCAGCTGCCGCCGTGCGCCTTCGTGGACCACTTCATCTGCCCGTTCCCGCCCCCCGGCAACACCCTCCCGGTCCCCGTCCCGGCGGGCGAACGCACGGTACGGACCACTTAGGCCGTCTCTTTCGGATCGTGCCGGGCTCGCGAGCCCCGGTGCCGCGCCCCGCCGCGCTGTCGCCGGTCGCCGACGCTCCGCGTGGGCTCCCTCCTCCGCCTCGCGATCCACGGCACCGGACCCCGCTCACCGATCCGGCCCGATCCGAAAGAAACTCCCCAGCCGCCCCCGGACACGCCGCCGGCCCCGGGGTGCTCCCCCGGATGGGTTCGCTCCGGTGTCTCCGGCGTTCTCCGGGGCCCGGGCAAACCCAGCCCCCCGGTGTCGGGGGGCGGGGGTCCCATCCGGGCCCTTTCGCCCGTGGACCCGCTCCGGTGGCTCCGGTGTTCTCCGGGGCTCGGGTGCCCCTGGCTCTTCCGGTGTTGGGGGGGGCGGGGGTCCGATTCCAGGCTCTTTCGCCCGCGGACCCGCTCCGGTCGCCTCGGTGTCTCCGGGGCCCGGGCAAACGCTTGCCCCGGTCGCCCCGGTCGCCCCGGTCGCCCCGGTGTCTCCGGGGCCCGGGCAATCCCAGCCCCTCCGGCGTTTGAGGAGCGGGGGTTCGGGGGCTGGCCCCCGACATGAGGCCGCACGCTGCGGCAGGGGTGCGCAAGGTGGCCCCTGCCCGCACCCGCACCCGGCCCCGGCCCCGGCCAGGCCCGCCCCGCACCCGGCCCCGGCCGGCCCGCCCGCCCGCCCCGGGCGCCCCCCGGTGGTGCCGGCCCGCGTACGGAGCACCACCACCACACCGACCGCCTCCCCGCACCGCCCCCCCCGTGGAGCAGCCCCCCGGCGCGTGCCCCGCGCCCGCACGCGCTCTTGCGTGAGGCGCGGGAGCGGCCGAATACTCCCATAGGTGCTTGCCAGGGGGCCCGGCCCGATTCGGCGGCGACGTGGCGTCCGGCCCTGGTCACCCCCGTGGGTGAGGGCCCGCCGCACGGCCGAGATCCGGGACGGCGGCTCGGCGGGACGCGGGGACGGGGGCGCGGGGACATGAGACGCATCGGGATCACCGGCCACCGGTTCATCCCTCCGGAGGCCCACGGCCACATCCGTTCCGGGCTCCGCTCGGCGCTCGACCGCCAGGGCGCGGCGCTGGAGGCCATCTCCAGTCTCGCGGTCGGCGCGGACCAGATCTTCGCGGACATCGCGCTCTCCTGCGGCGCCGAACTGACCGTGGTCATCCCCAGCGGCGACTACGCGGACGGCTTCACCGAACCGGATGAACTCGCCCGCTTCCAGGAGCTGAGGGGCCGGGCGGCCCGGGAGATCCGGCTCGGCTTCGCGCACTCCACCGACGAGGCGTACTACGCGGCGGGCGCGTACATCGCCGACAACTGCGACCGGCTGCTGGCCGTCTGGGACGGCGCCCCGGCGCGCGGCCTGGGCGGAACGGCCGATATCGTCCGCTACGCCCAGGACCGGGGCACCCCGGTCACCGTCATCTGGCGCGAGGGCCTGGAGCGCCCCTGAGTGCGGCGCCCGGGCCCCGGGCCACCGGCGCCCGCGCGGCCGGAGGCATCCCGGGCCCCGGCGCCCGTACGGCCGGCGGCACCCGCTGCCACCCGGTGGCACCCGTCAACTGCGGTGCCGCGCCAGCCAGTCGGTGTGCTGCGGCGAGACGATGCGCTCGGTCTCGTACACCGCCGAAGGCCACTGCGCCTCCGTGACCGAGGTCTCCATCGCCGTGTGCATCGCCGCCAGATCCTCCTTCACCAGGGAGTGCGCGGCGATCAGCGGCTGATGCCGGCGGATCTCGCTCCACGCCACACAGCCGGCCGCCGCCGCCGCGAGCGGGGCCGCCGCGGTGGCCGAGCCGGTGAGCGCGAGGGCGTGCAGCAGCGAGAGGAAGAGCGCCGCCAGGGTGAGCAGCCCGATCGAGAGCGACCACAGCCGGGTCGCCCTGCGGGAGTTCGCCGCGCTGCGGTGGTACCAGTTGCGCTGTTCGATCAGCCGGTCCCGGATGAAGGTCTCCTTGCGGACGCCGAACGGCCCGGCGCGCAGCCGCCGCATCGCCGGCGTGATGAGTTCCCCGGCGGCGAGTTCGGGCTCCGAGTCCCGCGGATCGTCCCAGCCGACTTTTGTCAGCTCCCGTAAGCCTTCCTTTAGCCGGGAGATGAAGACTTCGTCCGATTCCGTGGACCTGTCGTCGAAGGGTGTTCCATGCACGGAATAGCGCCAGCACATCGACTTGATGAACTCGGCCGCGGAGCGATTCAGTTGCCATTGCGACTTTGCACTGCGCCTGGAGGTGCGGTAGCCCAGCAGGAGCACTCCGGCGTACGCCAACGCGGCGAGCGCGCCGCCCAGTTGGACATCCGCCCACAGCGGCGGAAGCGGCAGCACCACGGCCGTGGCACCGGCCGTCAGCAGCAGGAGTTGGTAGCGCGTGGCGGCAATGGCCTCGCGCTGCCGGGCGATGGCGATCGCGTCGGTACGGTGGAAGAGAGCGGGGAGATCGCTGTTGCGGAACACGATGCTGCCCGTTGCGCCAGGAAACTTGGTCATGTGCCCCCCTGACTGCGTTATGCCTTCACTCTTTAGGCGGAATGGTCTGGTCCGCACCCGCCTGGGAGAATGTGACGAAACTCTTTTGTTCCATGTTCCCGTGCTGAGTTGCTGGCAGTGGGCATGAGAGTAAAGTCGTGCCGCCACCACCGCAATGGTGCGTGGTGCACCGTGCTAGGACACAAGATCAAGGACGGCCGTCATGACGTTTCAGACCACCGCAGTCTTCGCCGTCGCGAAGAAGAACCGAGTCCCGCTGGGGCAGATCGACGTCCGTGGTGGGGACGCGGCCAGAAAGCTCGCGCGCGTCCTGCCCGCCGGGGACGGGCGGACCGGACGTCCGGCGACCTTCAACTCCGCTCTCTAGCAAGGCCCGGAACCCCGGAACGGGCGCCGGACCGCCCCTAGACTGGCGGAATGAAAGGACCACTGGTCCCGTTCCGCGAGATCGTCCTCAAGGTTCACAGCAGATGTGATCTCAGCTGCGACCACTGCTATGTGTACGAACACGCCGATCACAGCTGGCGCGACCGCCCCCGGGCAATCTCCGACGAAGCGATTTCCCAGGCAGCTCTGCGACTGGCCGAGCACGCCAAGTCCCATGCCCTGCCCTCCGTGACAGTGATCCTGCACGGAGGGGAGCCCCTGCTGGCGGGGCCCGCGCGACTGCGCCGGGTCTGCGAGGAACTGACCGCCGCACTCGACGGCGTGGCCGGACTCGATCTGCGCGTCCACACCAACGGGCTCCAGCTCAGCCCCCGCTACCTCGATCTCTTCGACGCCTTCGGCGTCCGGGTCGGCATCTCCCTCGACGGGGACCGCGACGCCAACGACCGGCACCGCCGGTTCGCCGACGGCCGCAGCAGCCACCCCCTGGTCCTGCGCGCGGTCCGGCTGCTCCGCGAGGAGCGCTACCGCCATCTCTACCTCGGTCTGCTCTGCACGGTCGACGTGGCCAACGACCCGGTCGCGGTGTACGACGCGCTCGCCGAACTGGAGCCCCCGCGCGTCGACTTCCTGCTGCCGCACGCCACCTGGGACACCCCGCCGCCCCGCCCCGGAGGCTCGCCCACCGCCTACGCCGACTGGCTGCTGCGGGTCTTCGACCGCTGGGACGAGCGGGGCCGGACCATCCCGGTACGGCTCTTCGAGTCCGTGCTCTCCACCCTCGCGGGCGGCCCGAGCCTCACCGAGTCCCTGGGGCTCGCCCCCACCGACCTGGTCGTCGTGGAGACCGACGGAGCCCTGGAGCAGACCGACTCCCTCAAGACCGCCTACGACGGCGCCGCCGCCACCGGCTTCGACATCTTCACCCACTCCCTGGACCTGGTGGCCGCGCACCCGGGGGTCCGGGCCCGCCAGCTCGAACTGGCCGGGGTCGGCGAGACCTGCCGCACCTGTCCCGTGGTGCGCTCCTGCGGCGGCGGCCTCTACACCCACCGCTACAGCTCCCACCGGGGCTTCGACAACACCTCCGTCTACTGCGCCGATCTCGAGGCCCTGATCCGGGGCGTCGAGCGGCGCTCGGTCCGTCCGCTGACGCCCGCCGCGCTCACCGGGCCCGGGGCCCTCGCCGCCGAGCACCTCGATCTGACCGCGACCCTGCTGGCCTCGCTCCACCGGGAACTCGACGGCCGGGGCGGCGAGAGCTGGGAGCGGGCCTGGGAGACGGCGCTCGCGCTCGACACCGCCGGGCTGCTCGACCCCGTGCTGCGCCACCCCTACACCCACACCTGGCTGCGCCGCACCCTCACCGCGCTCGCCGCCGGCCGTCCGTCGGCCCGCGCCGACGCCCTGCGGCTCCCCGCCCATCTGGCCACCGCCCTCGTCGCCGCCCACGACCCGGCCCCGGTCCGCGTTCCGTACGCCGGCGGGCTGCTGCATCTGCCCGCGCTCGGGACCCTGCGCGTGGGCCCGCCCGGCGCGCGGGGCGAGGCCGTCGTACGGGCCCGGGGGGCGGACGGCTTCTCGGTGGCGGTGGCCGGCCTGCCGGAGCGCCGGGTGCGCCCCGGGGAGGAGGCGGCCGGCTGGCTGCCCGTGCGGACCGTCGGCGGCCGGGACGGGGCGCCGCTGCTCCGGCTGGACGACCTGGACCCCTGGCGGGACTGCTTCGACGCCACCCCGCGCCCCCGGCTCTCCGCCGGCGAGGCCGCCGACTGGGACCGGCTGCTGGTCCGGGCGTGGACGGAGCTGCGGGCCAGGGCCCCGCGCCAGGCGGCGGAGGCGGCCCGGTCCCTGACCACCCTGACCCCGCTGGCCCCGGCGCCTCCCGCACCCCCGCCGGTGTCCCCCGCGGCCCCGGCGCCCCCGCGGCCCCCCTGGCCGGCGCCGGACTTTGGCCGGTCCTCCACGCGTGAGCCGGGCGTGCGCGGGCACGGATACGGAGCGCTGGGGATCGCCCTGACCGCCGCCTCCCCCGACCCGGCCGCCGCGCTGCTGCGCGGTTTCCGGCGGGCGAAGCTGAACGCCCTGCTGGAAGTCGCGGATCTCTATGCGCAGGATGGCTGGTGGCGTCATCCGGCGCCCTGGCAGGAGGGTGAGGTTCCGGTGTCCGAACTGCTGGCGGGAGTCTGCGAGCGGGTGGGCCTCGCGCCCCTCGACCCCGAGGGGGCGCATCAGGCCAGAGCGGGGCTGAAGACGCTGGAGGGCGCGCCAGAGCTGACCACCGGCGGGCGGCTGCTCGTGGCGGAGCTGCGGGACGAGCTCGACGGCCCCGGCGCGGAGCGCGCGCATGGCTGAGGCCGGCCGCCCGGCCCCGCGCCCCACCCGCCCCGGGAGCCCCGGGGACCACCAGCGGCTGGTGCGGTCACTGCGGACGCTGGGTGTGCGGGAGGGCGAGATCCTGCTGGTGCACGCCGCCCTGCGCACCACCGGACTCCGCTCGGACGACCTCAGGGACGCGCTGCTCGACGCCCTGGGGCCCCGGGGCACCCTGGTGACCCCCGCGTTCACCGAGGCGAACTCCGACACCTCCGACGCCTACCGCGCGCTCACCGCGCGGATGACCGAAGGCGAAGCGGAAACCTTCCGGCGGAACATGCCGGCCTTCGACCCGGCCACCACCCCCAGCCAGGGCATGGGACGGCTCGCGGAGTCCATCCGTACCGCCGAGGGAGCCGTGCGCAGCGCCCACCCCCAGACCTCCTTCGCCGCCCTGGGAGCCCGCGCCGCGGAACTGCTCGCCGGTCACACCCTCTCCTCGCACCTCGGCGAGGAATCACCGCTCGGCGCGCTCTACCGGGAAGGTGCCCGGGTATTGATGATCAACGTGGATTTCGATGTCTGCACCGCCTTTCATCTCGCCGAGTACCGGACCAATGCACCCCTTCGGTCGTACCGTTGTGTAGTTCGGCTCCCCGACGGGGGTAGGAAATGGACGGAGTACGAGGACGTCCGGCTCGACGAGAGCGACTTCGGCGCGATCGGCGCCGCATTCACCTGGGGCATGGAACAGAAGGGGCAGTTGAGGGGAAGGCCCGCACGGCTGTTCTCGGTCGGGGCCGCGGTTGATCACGCCGTGGCCTGGATGAACGAAAAGCGGCGCGGCCGGACCGGACAGCAGCGGAACGGAGCGAATCCGGCTCCGGAATGATGAATTCGCCCGTGGACCGCGTCAACGGCGGATGGGGGAGCGGGTGCTCACACAGGACGGGGGTCGTGTGTCGGAAACAGCGCAACGCGCGCCGGACCACCGGCCGTACTTCTTCTTGAGTTACGCGCACACACCGAGGTTCGGGGTCGGAGGGCCCGACCCCGACATGTGGGTCGAAAGGCTGTTCAGAGATCTCTGCGGCCATGTGCTGGCCCTGACCGATCTGCCGGCCGGCTCCCCGGCCGGCTTCATGGACCGGGAGATCCGCACCGGCGAGGGCTGGTCGGAGCGGCTCGGAGAGACCCTCTCCACCTGCCGGGTCTTCGTCCCCCTCTTCTCCCCCCGGTACTTCGCCAGCGAGATGTGCGGCAAGGAGTGGTACGCCTTCGCCCAGCGCGCCATCTACCACCACGCCAAGAGCAACCGCTCGGTGGAGGCCATCGTCCCCGCGCTCTGGGTGCCCGTCCCGCCGAAGCAGCTCCCCGGACCCGCCGAGCGGCTCCAGTTCAACCACCGGGCCTTCGGCGACCTCTATGTCACCGAGGGGCTCTACGGCCTGATCAAACTGCGCCGGTTCGCCGAGGAGTACGAGGCCGCCGTCTACGAACTGGCCAAGCGCATCGTCAGCGTCGCCGACACCACCCGGGTCGCCTCCGGCAGCCCCGTCGACTACCGGCACGCGCCCAGCGCCTTCGGCAAGCCCAGCGGCGGACCCCGCCCCATGCATCTCACCGTCGCCGCACCCACCCGGCACGACCTCCCCGACGGCCGCGCCCCCGAGTACTACGGCAAGGACCCCCAGGACTGGAACCCCTACCACCCGGACTCGGCCCGCCCGCTCGCCCTGGTCGCCCAGGACCTGGTCCGCTCCCTCAACTACCAGGCCACCATCTCCTCCTTCGACCACGAGTCACCGCCCGACCCCCGGCAGCCGCCCACCCGGCCCGAGATACTCCTGATGGACCGCTGGGCGCTGGAGGACGACGAGCGCTGCGCCCGGCTCGCCGCCTTCGACGCCGAACCGCGCCCCTGGGTCAGCCTGGTCGTCGCCTGGAACCGCGACGACCCCCAGAGCCGGGCCTCCGAGTCCGATCTGGTGCGGAAACTGGAGCGGATCATGCCGCGCCAGATGAGCCAGGGCCGCCCCGCCTGCCGGCTCGCGGCCCGGGGCGTGTTCAGCATGGAGGCCTTCGGGCACATCCTGCCCGAGGTCGTGGAATCGGCCGCCCAGGAGTTCCTGCGGCACGCCGAGGTCTTCCCGCCCGCCCCGCCCGCCGTACCGCCGGCGCGCACCCGGTTCCGGCTGACCGGCCCCGCGGGCTACCCCGACACCATCCCCGGCGACACCCACTCACGTGGCACAGACCCCGATGCGGAGGACACGGATGACGGCCAGTCGTGACGGACGCATCGTCACCTTCTACTCATACAAGGGCGGCACCGGCCGCACCATGGCCCTGGCCAACACGGCCTGGATTCTCGCCTCCAACGGCAAGCGGGTCCTGGCCGTCGACTGGGACCTGGAGGCGCCCGGCCTGCACCGCTTCTTCCACCCCTTCCTCGACCCCTCCACCCTCGGTGCCACCACCGGCGTCATCGACCTCATCACCGAGTACGCCTGGGCCGCCATCACCCCCGACACCGGCCGCCGCGACGACTGGCACACCGACTACGCCCGCATCCAGCCGCACGCCGTCTCCCTCTCGCCGGAGAACCTCGGCTGGGAGTTCCCCGCGGGCGGCACCCTGGACTTCGTCTCCGCGGGGCGCCAGAACCGGGAGTACTCGGCCACCGTCTCCACCTTCGACTGGGACAACTTCTACGACCGCCTCGGCGGCGGCCTCTTCTTCGACGCCCTGCGCGAGGACATGAAGGCCACCTACGACTACGTCCTCATCGACAGCCGCACCGGCCTCAGCGACATCGCCGACATCTGCACCGTCCACCTCCCCGACGTCCTCGTCGACTGCTTCACCCTCAGCGACCAGTCCATCGACGGCGCCGCCTCCGTCGCCCGCCAGATCGACGAGCGCTACGGCGGCCGGGGCATCAGGATCTACCCGGTGCCGATGCGCATCGACGAGGGCGAGAAGGAGAAGGCCGACGCGGGCCGGGCGCTGGCCCGGGTGAAGTTCGACCGCTTCCCCACCGGCCTCACCGGCGAGGAGCTGACCTCCTACTGGGGCGCGGTGGAGATCCCGTACCGCCCCTACTACGCCTACGAGGAGACCCTCGCCACCTTCGGCGACGAGACCGGGCTGACCAACTCCCTGCTCTCCGCCTTCGAACGGCTCACCTCCGTCATCACCGAGCACCGCGTCACCTCCATGCCCGCGGTCGGCGACGAGATCCGGCTCCGCATCAAGGACGCGTTCACCCGGCGCAGGCCCGCGCTCCCCGCCGATCTGCTGCTCAGCTATGTCGCCGAGAACCGCATGTGGGCCGACTGGGTCGAAGCCGTGCTCACCCGGGCCGGATTCCGGGTCGTCCCCCGCGATGTCTCCGTCGAGCGCGACCCCGCCGAGGCCCCGCCCTCCGCCGGCACCACCTCCCGTACCGTCTTCCTGCTCTCCAGCGCCTACCTCAAGTCACCCCGCGCGATGAGCCTCTGGCAGCGCGCCTTCGCCGAGGACTCCGGGGGCACCCGCCGGCACGTGCTGCCGCTGCGCATCGGCGACGTCCGGCTCAACACCCCCTTCGCCGACCGCAACAGCGTCGACCTCTTCCGGCTGGACGAGGTCCAGGCCACCAGCGCCCTGCTGCGCGCCCTGGAACGCCCCGTGCAGCCGCCCGACGCCCAGTCGCCGGGACCGCGCTTCCCCGGCACCGTCCCCAAGATCTGGAACGCCCCGCCCCGCAACCCCGGCTTCACCGGGCGCTCCGTCGCCCTGGAGCAGATGCGCGACCGGCTCGGCGGCGGCATGGCGGTGGCCGCCGTACTGCCCCAGCCGCAGACCCTGTACGGACTCGGCGGCGTCGGCAAGACCCAGGTCGCCATCGAGTACGTGCACCGCTTCATGGCCGACTACGACCTGGTGTGGTGGATCTCGGCGGAGCAGCCCGACGATGTCATCGAAGGACTCGCCGACCTCGCCACCCGGCTCGGCGCCCAGGGCGGCGAGGACATGGCCGCCGCCTCCCGGGAGGCCATCGACCTGCTGCGGCGCGGTGTGCCGCACGCCCGCTGGCTGCTGGTCTTCGACAACGCCGACGACCCCGAACAGCTGAAGCGGTTCTTCCCGCCCCAGGGCCCCGGGCACATCCTCGTCACCTCCAGGAACCAGACCTGGTCGCAGTACGGCGACGCGCTCGCCATCGATGTCTTCACCCGCGAGGAGTCCATCGAGCACCTCCAGCGCCGGGCCCGCGGACTGACCATCGACGACGCCGACCGGGTCGCCACCGCCGTCGGCGATCTCCCGCTCGCCGTCGAGCAGGCCGCGGCCTGGATCGCCGAGACCGCGACCCCGGTCTCCGACTATCTGGAGCTGCTCGGGGAACAGGCCACCAGCGTCCTCGCGCTCAACCAGCCCGCCGGCTACCCGGAGCCCGTCGCCGCGACCTGGAACGTCTCCATCGAGAAGCTCAAGGAGCGCTCACCCGCGGCGGTGCGGCTCCTCCAGCTCTGCGCCTTCTTCGCCCCCGAGCCGATCTCCGCCAACCTCCTCTACAGCAAGGAGATGATCGACGCCCTCAAGCCGTACGACGCCTCGCTCCAGGAGAAGCTGGTCCTCGGCCGGGTCATCCGGGAGATCGGCCGGTTCGCCCTGGCCAAGGTCGACCAGGTGAACAACAGCATCCAGGTGCACCGGCTGGTGCAGGCCGTCATCCGCGCCCAGCTCACCGAGCAGGAGCAGCGCGACGCGCGGCACGCCGTCCACCGGGTCCTCGCCGGAGCGCGGCCCGACGACGACGAACCCATCGACAACCCCAGCACCTGGGAGCGGTTCGGCACCATCTGGCCGCATCTGGCCACCTCGGAGGCGCGCACCTGCCGGGAGCCGGAGACCCGGCGGCTCCTCATCGACCGGGTGCGCTATCTCTGGAAGCGCGGCGACTGGGTCACCGCCAAGGCCGTCGCCGACGAGGTCCGCGAGACCTGGCGGACCATGCTGGGCACCGACGACCTCCAGTACCTCTACCTCTGCTTCCACATCTCCAACCTCTACCGCTCGCAGGGCCGCTACCAGGAGGCCATGACCCTCGACCAGCAGACCCTGGAGCGCCAGCGGGTGGTGCTCGGCGCCACCCATCCGCACACCTACATGACCACCAGCGGACTCGCGATGGACCTGGGCACCCTCGGCCAGTACGGCAGGGCGATGGAGCTGGCGCGCGAGGCCCACGAGGGGTTCAGCCAGATCTTCCACGAGTCGCACCCCCGGACCCTGGCCGCCGCCAACAACCTGGCGCTCAATCTGCGGATGGTCGGCCAGTACTCCCGGGCCCGCGAGATCGACCAGGAGGTCTTCGACCGGCGCACCGAGGTGCACGGCCCCATCCATCCGTACACCCTCTCCTCCGCCACCTCCCTCGCCCGCGATCTGCGCGAGGTCGGCCGGTACGAGGACTCGGTCACCCTGCTGGTGCGCACCTACGAGCTGTACAAGGACCACATGGGACGGACCTTCCCGGGCACCCTGGCGGCGGCCAAGTCCCTGGCCGTCTCGCTGCGCAGGGCCGGCCGGCTGGAGGACGCCCGGCGGCTGACCACGGCCACCCGCAACCGCTACCGCGCCGGGTACAACAGCGCCACCCCCGACTCCCTCGCCTGCGATCTCAACCTCGCCGCGGACCTCTTCGCCGCCGGTGAGCCGGTCGCGGCCCGCGATCTGGCGCAGGAGGTGGTGGACCAGTACATGAAGGTGCCGGGGGAGCGGCACCCGTACACCCTCGCCGCCATCAACAACCTCGGGATCTACCAGTGGGGCTGCGGCGACCCGGAGTCCTCGGAGCACCTGCTGCTGAAGGTGAGCACCCGGATGCGGGAGGTCCTCGGCGACAGCCATCCCCACTACCTCTACAGCACCATCAACCTCGCCAACGCCCTCGCCGACCTGGGCGGCGCGGAGGAGGCGCTGGAGATCGAGGAGCGTTCGGTGGCCCGGCTGCGCGAGGTGCTCGGACCGCACCACCCCGAGGTGCTCGGTGTCGCCTCCAACCTCGCGGTGACGCTGGGGTCGCTGGGACGCAAGGCCGAGGCCGCGCAGCTGAGGGCGGAGACCGTGGAGGAGCTGGGCCGGCAGTTGAGCGAGGATCACGCCCTGACCAGGATCGCCCGCGACGAACGCCGGGTGCACCGGGATCTGGAGCCGCTCGCCGTCTGACCCGGGGCCCGGGCCCGGCCCTCCGCCGGACGGGACCGGGCCTCACTCCTCCAGCAGCCAGGTCAGCACCCGCGGCAGCGCGTGGAGGGCGTCGAAGTGCGCCGCCGCGGGTTCCAGCACGGCGGTCACCCCCGGGATGCGCTCCGCGAGCCAGCGCGAGTGACCCACCGGTGAGAAGACGTCCTTCTCACCGTGCCAGAGCAGCACCGGACCCTTGATGTCCGCCGGGTCGAACCCCCAGGGGGAGCAGAAGGCCAGCGCGTCGTCGATCCAGCCGTACGCCGATGTCCGCAGTGCCTCCTGGTAGTTGCGCAGCAGCATCCGCCGCACCCCCGCGTCCGCCACCACCATCCGGTCGGAGTCCGTCAGCTCCCTGCGCAGATCGTCGAGGAGTCTGATGGGGTCCTTCCGGATCTGGGCCGAGCGGAGGATGAACCGCTCCGTGAGCACCGCCGGATTGTCCGACGCGAAGGTGAACTCCAGCACATTGGAGGCCGCCATCCCCTCGAACCAGTCCAGACCGTCCGCGTCCCGGGGGGCCAGTGTCACCAGGGCCGCGGTCCGGGTGACCCGCTCCGGCATCAGGGCCGCGCAGGCCAGCGCGTGCGGCGCGCCGCCCGAGCGGCCCACCACGGCGAACCGGTCCAGCCCCAGTTCGTCGGCGATGGCCCGGACATCCTCGGCGACATCGACCACACTCCGCCCCGCGAGCCGGTCCGAACCCCCGTACCCGGGGCGGTCGTAGGCGATCAACTGGGTGCGCCGCTGGTAGAGCACCATGCCGCGCGGGGCCGGCCCCAGTCTGCTGCCGGGTGTCCCGTGCAGCAGGAAGACCGGTCTTCCGCGCGGATCACCCAGCCGCTCCACCATCAGATGCCGCCCGTCCGCCGCGTGCACCCGATGCCGCACACCCGCCCCTTCCGCCGTATGCGTCCCACGCGAGCAGTCATGAGATTCCGCCATTTCCCACCCCCCATCACGTCTACCCAGCGGGGTCGTTGATCGGGCCTGGTTCCACCGTCTTTCGGGAAATCCCGCCGAAGCGCCCGTACGCACGCGGTGAAGGCGCCGTGAACGCCCGCGCGTTGTCGTGTGCCCGTTCTGGAACCGTCCTTGTGTGCCCGCTCGGCGCCTCTGCATAGTGGGCGGCCCAACCCTCCGTGTCCACCGGGCACCCCACCGCCCGGACACGCCCCCCACAGGAGGCGACGTTGAAGCACCGTCGTATATCCGGCAGAAAAGCCGCGCTGGCCGGAGCCTGCGCACTCGCCCTGGCCGCCACCGGCCTCACCCTCCAGAGCGCCGGCGCGGGTGAGCGGCCCCGCCCCGCCGCCGGGCCGCTCTCCGCCGCCGCCGCCGGGCCGCTCTCCGCCGCCGACGCCGGGGAACTGGCCGCCGAACTCACCGGGAAGCTGGGCGACGGCGCGGCCGGCGCCCACTACGACGCCGGGACCCGGACCCTCGTGGTCAATGTCGTGGACCGGGCCGCCGCGACGGCCGTGCGGGACGCCGGCGCCCGGGCCAGGACCGTCGCCAACAGCACGGCCGAGCTGGACGGCGCCCGCCGGACCCTCGCCGAGAAGGCCGCCATCCCCGGCACGGCCTGGGCGCGGGACCCGGTCAGCAACAAGATCACTGTCACCGCCGACCGCACGGTCACCGGCGCGAAGTGGGACCGGCTCGCCGCCGTCGTCGAGAAGCTGGGCGGCACGGCGGAACTCCGTAAGTCGCCGGGCGAGTTCACTCCCCTCGCCTCCGGCGGCGACGCCATCCACTCCGGCGGCGGACGCTGCTCCCTGGGCTTCAACGTCGTCAAGAACGGCGCCCCGCACTTCATCACCGCCGGGCACTGCGGGCAGCCGGGCAGCCAGTGGTCCGCCACCGCGGGCGGCGCGCCGATCGGACGGATGACGGACTCCAGCTTCCCCGGCGACGACTACGCGCTGGTGAAGTACGGCGCCACCGGTCCGCAGCCCAGCGAGGTCAACCTCCACAACGGCTCCGCCCAGCCGATCGCCCGGGCCGGCGAGGCCACCGTGGGCATGCCGGTGAAGCGCAGCGGCTCCACGACCGGGCTGCACGAGGGCGCGGTCACCGGCCTCGGCGCCACCGTGAACTACGGCAACGGCGATGTGGTCAACGGGCTCATCCAGACCGATGTCTGCGCCGAGCCCGGAGACAGCGGCGGCTCCCTCTTCTCCGGCGACACCGCGATCGGTCTCACCTCCGGCGGCAGCGGCGACTGCGCGGCCGGCGGGACGACCTTCTTCCAGCCGGTTCCGGAGGTGCTCCGGGCCGTCGGGGCGAACATCGGCTGATCCGTCCCCGCTCCGCACCCCGCTCCGGCCCGCCGCACCAGCGGCGGGCCGGACCCGTCTACCGGGACTCCGGCGCCCGCGTGCCGGTGGCGGAGCGCCGCAGCAGCGCGCACCCCACCGTGATCAGCGATCCGGCGACCGCCCAGGCGGCCAGGATGAGCATCGGGCCGCCCGCGCCATGGCCCCGGAAGTACGCGATCGAGCGCGCCGCGAAGGTACCCGCCCCCGGGGGCAGCGCGGGCCCGATCGCCCGCCAGAACGGCGGCAGCAGCGGATACGGGTAGGCGCCCCCCGCACTCGGATTGCCGAGGACCACCACCAGCAGGATCGCCAGGCCGATCCCCACGATCCCGGCGAGCCCCTGAAGGGCGAGGGTGATCGCCCCGACCGTGAAGACCAGCAGCGCGCCGAGCCCCCACAGGGCCGGCACACTGCCGGGCAGGGCGTCCAGCACCGGGCCCGCGATCACCGCGCCGAGCAGCCCCGCCGCGATCGAGTACAGCAGCAGCGCGCCCAGCCGGATCACCGCCCGGTGGGCGTTGGCGGGCCGCGCGCCCGCGCTGATCGCGAGGATCGCGGCGCAGAGATAGCCGCCCACGCACCAGCCGACGACCAGATAGAAGGAGGAGAGCCCCCGGGTGTCGCCGGGGGAGTCCGGGACCGCGTCCACCACGTCCAGGCTCCGCCCCTCGGCCCGCTCCGCCTCTCCCACCGTCTCGATCAGGGCGTCGGCCAGCGACGCCCCCGCGGCGCTCGCCACCAGCAGCCGGTCGGTGCCGCCGCCGGTGATCACCAGCGCCCCGTCGACGTCCCGGTTCCGGATCTGCGCCCGCGCGCCCGCCTCGTCCCGTACCGCCCGGGGGTCGAGCGGATCACCGGGCAGCGCCCCCAGCCGCTCGACGGCCCGCTCGGCGAGCTGTGCGGTGGGCGCGGTGACGGCCAGCGGGACGCGGTGCGGCTCGGGCTTGTGGAAGGCGCCGATGTACGAGGTGATGAAGGCGATCTGAAGCGCCAGCACCCCGATCACCAGCACCGCGGCCCGCACGCTCACCGCGTCCTTGACCTCCGCGACAAAGCCCTGGGGGGCCGCGCGGCCGGGGGGCCGGGGGTCCGTTTCACTGCCGTCCGGTGTCCGGGTCATGACCCCACGCTCCGTGGCGCGGGGCCGTCACGCAGGTGCTGGGCGGCCGAATGGCCGAGCGGGACACCGCCCGGCGCCCGCCCGGACAACGGCCCGCGCGCCCGCCGGACAACGGCGGACGCGCGGGACGATCACCGGTTCGGTCCGGTCGTGCGGGGTGTCAGCGGCGGCTCCGGCCACCGGCGGTGGCGCGCCGGCGGGCGGTGCCGAACATGGCCGCCGCACCGAGGGCCAGCGCCGCGGCGCCGCCGATCGCGATGTACGGGGTGGTGCTGTCGCCGCCGGTCGCGGCGAGGTTGTCCTCCGCCGCCTCCTTCGCCACCGGGGCGGAGCCGCCCTGGGCCTCGGGGGCGTTGCCGTCGGACGCCGCCGACGTGGTGTCGGCGACGTGCTCGGCGTTGGCCTTCTGCTCGGCGGGGGTGTCGCCGCCGTGACCGCCGTGGTCCACGGTGGACTTCTCGGTGCCCTGCTTGATCTCGCCGTCGGAGGGCGCCTGGGCCACCGGGGCGCTGCCCGTGCCGCCGCCGCTCTCCTGGCCGATCACCACGTCGGAGCAGGTGTAGAAGGCCTCGGGGGAGTCCGAGCGCTGGAGGATCGAGTAGACCAGGTGGCGGCCGGTGCGCTCCGGGAGCTTGGCGTCGAAGACATAGGTGCCGTTGACCAGGTGGGGCTCGGTCTCGATCGAGGCGAAGGGCTGGGCCTCCAGGTCGGACCACTTCAGCGGCTGGGCGGGGTTGTAGCCGGCCTTGGTGATGTACAGCTCCAGCTTGCCCTTGTGGGGGGCGGTGGCCTTCCAGCGGAAGGTGTGGTTGCCGGCGGCCAGCTTGGTGGACGGCCAGTCGGTGCGGGGAGCGTCGAGGCCCTTGTACTTGGCGCGGCCCACGCTGCACAGCTTCCCGTCCGGGATGATCTGGCGGTGGCGGCCGGCGGCGTCACCGATGTTGACCTCGTTCCAGTCGTACAGCGGCTGGGTGCCGCCGGCCGCGACCAGGGCCTTGCACGCCGCAGAGTCGGGGCTCTCCGGGCCCTCGGCGAAACACGCCGAGACACGGCTGACCGGGTCCTGCATCGACCCGTGGGCGGCGGCGGGAGTGACGCTCAGCGTGGTCAGGGCGATCGGTGCGATACCGAGGGCGGCGATCGTGGCGACCTTGCGGCGAGCGGTCATGGTGGAGTTCTCCTCATGGAGGGTAGGGGGGGTTCCGGGGCCGGCCCAACACAGACGGTGCGGCTCGTGACCGTCTGCGGTGCTGTCGTTCGAACCGGCCCCGGCGATCGACAAGCTAGCCGTCCCGACCCCGGAAATCGCCGCTGAGGAGGGGTCGGCGATGATCCTTATCCTTGTTTTAAGGACGCGCTAAGAGCGGGCTGAGGAAGAGCCGCGTTCCGGCCGCTATGCCCGGTCCGTGCGGAGAAGCACCGGCGGAGACCTCCGTGAAGGCGTTCGCGAAAGCGAATAATGCATCGCCGAAGCCGTTGGCCGCCGCTCCCTCCGGCCCGCAGGAACGATCCGGCGCGGGTCAGTGCCGCGGTGGGCCCTTGCTCACCCGTTCGGGTGAACTCGCCGGTGGGTGCCCTTGACCTCGCGCCGGGCCCGGGGCGGACTGGTCCGGTGCCGTACCCGGTCCCGGCGCCCGGCCCCGGTGGGCGGGGTGGGGGCGGCGCCGGCCGGCGCCGGTTCCCGCCACGGTCGGCGCTCTTGTTCTGGACGGGACAAAAGTGGTCAACCGGAGGCCCGGGAACTGGTCAAGTGGGGCTTGACGGGGGCCCTGGAGCTGTAGCTTTGCTCTGTCGCCCGGTCGCTTTCCGGCCGACCGCCACACCCGGCCCCGGACCGGTACGACCGGTGGACCGAGCGAAGGAGGCATCCATGACCCTGACCCCCGAAGAGCGTCAGCAGTTCCTGGCCGAACCCCATATCGCGGCCCTGGCGGTGTGCGCGGGGGACGAGGGGCGGGCGCCCCTGACCGTGCCGGTCTGGTACCAGTACGCACCCGGCCGGGACATCTGGATCATGACCGGTCTCGGTTCCCGCAAGGAGCGGCTCATCGCCCGGGCCGGACGGTTCTCCCTGCTGGTGGACCGGGTGACGCCGAGCGTGCGGTACGTATCGGTCGAGGGGCCCGTCGTCGAGACGTCCCCGGCGACCCGGCAGCGGCTGGTGGAGATCACCGCGCGCTACCTTCCGGCGAAGCAGGTCGCGTCCTATGTCGAGTTCGCGGAGAAGGAGCTGGGCGAGCAGGTGGTCATCCATATGCGCCCCCAGCGGTGGAACAGCGCCGACCTGGGCCGGGTCTGACCGGGGCCGTCCGCCGCCCTCCCGCTCCCGTGTGCGGAAGCGAATCCCGGCACCCGGCACTCGGCGCCCCGGCCTCCCCCGCGCCGCGCCCGGCACCTCAGTACCGCGCCCGGCCTTCCCGGCGCGCCGCGCTCATCTGCCGACCAGCCGGTACCTCCGCTCCGGCCGGCCCGTGCCCCCGTACCGCAGGGTGACCTCCACCCGCCCCGTCTCCACGAAGTACTCCAGATACCGCCGCGCGCTCACCCGCGACAGCGACCCCGCCTCGGCGCACTGAGTGGCGGAAAGATCCCCCCGGTGCTCCCGCAGTATCCGCTCCACCAGCTCCGCCGTGTGCGGCGCCAGCCCCTTCGGCAGCCCGCGCGCCCCCGGCGGCCGGCCGCCGAATATCTGGTCCACGTCCTCCTGGCGCGCCTCACCCCCGAGCCGTTCGAAGCGTGACCGCAGCGCCGCCACATGCCTCAACTGCTCTTGCAGGGAAGCCTGGTTGAACGGCTTGATCAAGTAATGCAGCGCACCTGCCCGCAGCGCGGCCCGCACCAGGCCCGCGTCCCGGGCCGCCGTGATGAACAGTGCGTCCACCCTCGCCCGTGTCGCGTTCTGCTCCTCCGCCGCCCGCAGCTCACGCAGCACCGTCAGCCCGTCCATATCGGGCAGATAGATGTCGAGCAAGACCAAATCGGGCCGTAGCCGCTCGGCCGCCCGCAGCGCCTCGGCGCCACTGTGCGCCACACCGACGACCCGGAACCCCTCCGTCGCGGACACATAGCGGCTGTGCAGCTTCGCGACCATGAAGTCGTCGTCCACCACCAGCACATTCATCACGCGCACACGCTAAGCGGTGACCACAATGACCACAACGTCCGTTGATTCCGGAAGAGAGACACTTTCTTAACGCACCGGCAACATGTGGGCCACTTCACACATTCCCCTACCGAAAGGCGGCTCACGTGCGATTGCGCACTCCCCTCGCCCTGCTCGGGGCGGCGCTGCTGGTGTTCGTGGGGCCGCCACTGCTCAGCGAGGGCAAAGGCTCCGACACCGGCACGCAGATTCCCGGGCTCCGGTTCATGGTTCCCAACACGCCGGGCGGCGGCTACGACATCACGGCGCGCACGGCGGCCAAGAACGCCGAGGACGCCAAGCTGACCCACGACATCGAGGTCTTCAACCTCCCCGGGGCCGGCGGCACCGTCGGTCTCACCCGGCTGATCAGCGAGCACGGCAACGGCAAGCTGGCGATGTCCATGGGCCTCGGCGTCGTCGGAGCGGTCCACACCAACAAGACGCCCAAGACCCTCGCCGACACCACCCCGATCGCCCGGCTCACCGAAGAGCAGGACATCGTCGTCGTCGGCAAGGACTCGCCGTTCAAGACCATCGAGGACCTTCTCACCGCCTGGAAGAAGGACCCCGGCAAGATCTCCGTCGGCGGCGGCTCGTCCCCGGGCGGCCCCGACCACCTGGCGCCCATGCTGATGGCCGAGGCGGCCGGTATCGCGCCCAAGACCGTCAACTACATCCCCTACGACGGCGGTGGCGAGCTGCTCGCCTCCATCCTCGGCAACAAGGTCGGCTTCGGCGTCTCCGGCGTCAGCGAGTACCTGGACCAGATCAAGTCGGGCGAGCTGCGGCTGCTGGCCGTCACCGGCCCCGAGCGGGTGCCCGGGCTCGACGCCCCCACCCTGCGCGAATCGGGTCTGGACACCGAGTTCACCAACTGGCGCGGGATCGTCGCCCCGCCCGGCATCTCGGGCGCCGAGCGCGACAAGCTCACCAACCTGATCGAGGAGCTGCACGCCTCCGACGAGTGGAAGGAGTCGCTGGAGAAGAACGGCTGGACCGACGCCTTCCTCACCGGCGACAAGTTCGGTGACTTCCTGGAGGAACAGGACAAGCGCGTGGACTCGGTGCTGAAGGAGCTCGGACTGTGAACTCACAGGAATCCCCCCAGGTCCCCTCGGCCCAGGCCTCCTCCCGGCCCGGCGGCTCCTGGCTGCGAGAGCACTCCGAGCTCGGCGTCAGCGTGCTGCTCTTCCTCATCGGCGTCCTCGTCCTCACCGACGCGTTCACCATGGACGTCGACATCGCCCAGCGCGGCCCCGTCGGCCCCAAGACCGTCCCGATCGTCGTCGGCGCCGGGCTGATCGTGATCGCCGTCCTGCTCGCCGTCGACGTCCTGCGCGGCGGTCGCGGCGAGGCCGAGGGCGGCGAGGACATCGACCTCAGCGAGCCCAGCGACTGGCGTACGGTCCTGCTGCTCGCGGGCGTCTTCCTCGGCTTCGCCGTGCTCATCACCCCGATCGGCTTCCCCGTCTCCGGCATGCTGCTCTTCTGGGGAGCCGCGTTCTCCCTCGGCAGCAGGCACTACCACCGGGACCCGCTGATCGCCGCCTTCCTCTCCCTCACGACGTACTACGTCTTCAACAATCTGCTCGGCGTTCCGCTCCCCGGTGGCCCGCTGATGGGGGTGCTCTAGCCGATGGACTCTCTCAATTCACTGATAGACGGGTTCGGTACCGCGCTGACCCCGATCAACCTCCTCTGGGCGGTGATCGGTGTCCTGCTGGGCACCGCGATCGGAGTGCTGCCCGGTATCGGACCCGCGATGGCGGTGGCCCTGCTGCTGCCCGTCACCTACGGCCTGGAGCCGACCGGCGCGTTCATCATGTTCGCCGGCATCTATTACGGAGCCATGTTCGGCGGCTCCACCACCTCGATCCTCCTCAACACCCCGGGGGAGAGCGCGGCCGTCGTCGCCGCCATCGAGGGCAATCCGATGGCCAAGGCGGGACGCGGCGCCCAAGCGCTCGCCGCGGCCGCCGTCGGCCACTTCGCGGGCGGTCTGATCGGTACGATCCTGCTGGTCGCCCTCGCCCCGACGGTCGCCGAACTCGCCGTGGACATCGGCGCCCCGGACTACTTCGCGATCATGGTGCTCGCCTTCATCGCGGTCACCTCCGTGCTCGGCTCCTCCCGCATCCGCGGTCTCGCGTCCCTGCTGATCGGTCTCACCATCGGGCTCGTCGGGCTCGACCAGATGACCGGACAGCAGCGGCTCACCTTCGGCTCGCTCCAGCTCGCCGACGGTGTGGACGTCGTCATCGTCGCGGTCGGCCTCTTCGCCATCGGCGAGGCCCTCTGGGTCGCGGCCCATCTGCGCCGCGGCGGCGCCGAGCCCATCCCGGTCGGCCGCCCCTGGCTCGGCAAGGACGATGTGAAGCGCACCTGGAAGCCCTGGCTGCGCGGTCCCTTCATCGGCTTCCCGTTCGGCGCGATCCCCGCGGGCGGCGCCGAGATCCCGACCTTCCTCTCGTACGTCACCGAGAAGCGGCTCTCCAAGAACAAGAAGGAGTTCGGCAAGGGCGCGATCGAGGGCGTGGCGGGACCCGAGTCGGCGGCCTCCGCCTCCGCGGCGGGCACCCTGGTCTCGATGCTGACGCTGGGACTGCCCACCACGGCGGTCGCGGCCGTGATGCTCGCCGCCTTCCAGCAGTACGGCATCCAGCCCGGACCGCTGCTCTTCGAGCGCGAGCCGGACCTGGTGTGGGGCCTGATCGCCTCGCTCTTCGTCGGCATGGTGCTGCTGCTCGCCCTGAACCTGCCGCTCGCCCCGGTGTGGGCGAAGCTGCTGCGCATCCCGCGCCCCTACCTCTACGCGGGAATCCTGTTCTTCGCCGGGGTCGGCGCCTACGCGGTCGGCGGCGAGGCCCTCGACCTGGTGATCCTGCTGATCATCGGTCTGCTCGGATTCGGTATGCGGCGGTACGGACTGCCCGTGCTGCCGGCCGTCATCGGAGTGATCCTCGGCCCGGCCGCCGAGCAGCAGCTGCGCCGTGCGCTCCAGATCAGCGACGGCAGCATCACCGGACTGGTCAACACCCCGTTCTCGGTGACGATCTATGTGATCATCGCGATCCTGCTGGCCTGGCCCCTGATCAAGAAGGTCGTGCTGCGGCGCCGCGACGCCGCCGCGTGAGCGAGGACGCCCTCCCCGCCGCACCGGACACGGTGCGGCGGGGAGGGCGTCCGCCGTCGGGGCCCGGCGCGCCGGCCGTCACCCGTGGTCCGCGAGAACGCCTCCGCTACCGCGAGGCGTTCCCCCGTCCGGTCCCCAGCAGCTCCGGGAGGCCCCGCCCCAGGGCGAGGGCCTCCAGCCCGTCCAGGGCCCGCAGGGCCTCACCGGCGGCCTCGGGGTCCCGCTCGGGAAGACCGCTCGCGGTGAACTCGTCCTCGTCGAGGCGGAGCACCGACGCGCCGTCCGCCGACACCCACAGATCCAGCTCCAGGTCCTCCACGCTCAGCTCCCCGCCGGCGAGCCGGGCCGGCCGGGTGATGTCGCAGTACCAGCCCTTGAGCACCCCGTCGCCGGTGCGCACCTCCTTCACCGAGTACCACCGGTCGCGCCAGTAGTGCTCGGTGAACACATCGCCCGGCTCGAAGCGGACGAATCCGAAGTCCCGCACCCCGGCGCCCGCCCAGGGCGCGCGCACCACGGCGTGGGTGCCGTCGTCCAGGACCAGCTCCGCCGGATAGCGGATCTTCGTCCTGCCCGCCTTGATCAACCGCACTTCCACCGAAACCGTCATGGCCGGCACGGTACGCGGGCACCGGACCGGGCCGCCTCCGGGTTTCCCGGCGCCCGGCCCCCTCTGTGCTCCCCCCGGTGCCCGCCCCGCGGGGGCGGCCTCCGTGTTCTCCCCGGCGCCCGGCGGCCCATGGGGGAGAATCGGCGGGTGACTCTCTCGATCGTCATCGACGCCGACGCCCCCTCCGCCCCCTTCGAGCAGCTCCGGGCCCAGATCTCCGGGCAGGCCCGCTCGGGCGCGCTTCCGGTGGGCTACCGGCTGCCGACCGTGCGCGGACTCGCGGAGGAACTCGGCCTGGCCGCCAACACGGTCGCCAAGGCCTACCGGGCCCTGGAGGGCGACGGGGTGATCGAGACCCGGGGCCGCAACGGCACCTTCGTCGCGCCGGCGGCCGACGCCGCCTCCCGGGAACTCGCGGCGGCGGCACGGACCTTCGCCGAGCGCGCCCACCGTCTCGGCGCCACCCGGGAGGACGCGCTCACCGCCGCCCGGGACGCGGCCCGGGCGGCGTACGGCGACTGAGGCACCCGGGCGCCGGAGCGCGCCGGGCGCCTCAGAGGTACAGGCCCGCGTCCGAGCCCTGGTGCTGGTCGGGGATGGCGGCCGGACCGCTGCCCCGGCGCAGCGCGAACAACTCCGCCAGCGTCGCACCGGCGCGGCCCACGCCCTCCTCCGTGCCCAGCCAGCCCACCGACTCCTCCCGGGTCAGCGGGCCGACCTCGATCCTGGCCAGACAGCGGCCCGGCCGGACCACCGCCGGGTGCAGCCGCTCCAGGTCCTCATTGGTCGTCACGCCGACCAGGACATTGCGCCCCTGCCCCAGCAGCCCGTCCGTGAGGTTCAGCAGCCGCGACAGCGCCTGCCCGGCCGTGTGCTTGGCCTCGCCCCTGATCAGCTCGTCGCAGTCCTCCAGGAGCAGCAGCCGCCAGCGGCTCTTCCCCGTCCCCTCGTCCTCGCCGATCGCGATGTCCATCAGATAGCCGACATCGTTGAAGAGCCGCTCCGGGTCGAGCACGCAGTCCACCTGGCACCAGTCCCGCCAGGAGCGCGCCAGGGTGCGCAGCGCGGAGGTCTTCCCGGTGCCCGGCGGGCCGTGGAGCAGCAGCAGCCGCCCCGAGATGTCGTCCGGACCGACCTTCATCAGCCGGTCCATCGCGTCGGCCACCGGGGCCGTGTAGTTGGGTCTGACCTCGTCCCAGGTCCCGGCGGCGATCTGGCGCGTGGTGCGGTGGGGGCCGCGGCGCGGGGAGACGTACCAGAACCCCATCGTCACATTCTCCGGCTGCGGCTCCGGCTCGTCGGCCGCCTCCGCGGTGGACTCCTTGACGATCCGCTCGGCCAGCTCGGCGCTGACCGCCGTCACCGTGACATCGGCGCCGCGGTTCCAGTGGGAGATGAGCACGGTCCAGCCCTCGCCCTCGGCGAGCACGGCGCTGCGGTCGTCGTCCCGCGCGGAGCGCAGCACCGAGGCGCCCGGGGGCAGCAGCTCGAACCCCGGCTTCACCCGCTCGATCTGGTGGGCGTGCGCGTAGGGCTGTTCACCGGTCGCGAAGCGGCCGAGGAAGAGCGCGTCGATGACATCGGACGGTGAGTCGCTGTCGTCGACATTGAGCCGGATCGGCAGTGAGTCCTGTGGCTGGGCGGCTGCGGCAGTCATGCGCTCCATCTGAGGCTGTACGGCTGACATGGGCCCCATGATCCGGCACCGGCCCCCTCGGCGCGAGGAGTTTTGCCCGGTGGCGCGCCCCGGATCGGAGCGCGCCGCCGGGGGAGCCGGTCAGCGGACGCCGCCCCGGATGACCGTGACGGCCCGCCGGGACCGGCGCACCATCGCGTACCCCTTGGTGAGCACCCGGTCGCCGGCGAAGTTCCGGCCGATGGCGCGGCCCTCGACGAGCCGTGCGAACTCGGCCGGTCCCGTGGTGCGCCGCACGGTCACCCGCTGGATGGCGTACGGCCCCTGGCCCGGCCGGGCCAGGGCGTTGCCCACCGCGAACGACTGGGCGAAGCCGGCCTCCCGCACCGCCTCCCGGACCCGCCGGCTGGAGTAGCCGAAGGGGTAGGCGAAGGAGCGCGGGACGCTCCCCAGCTCGGCGTCGACGATGTCGCGGCAGCGGACCGTCTCGTACCGCAGCCGCTCGTCGTCGAGCTGATCCATCTGGGGGTGGCTGTGGGTGTGGCCGCCGATCTCCATGCCCCCGGCGGCCAGCTCCCGCACCTGGTCCCAGTCGAGCATGGTGTCGATCGCGCCCCCCTCGTCGTACGCACCGCGCAGCCAGCCGGTGGAGACGAACAGGGTGGCGGCGAAGCCGTGCCGGGCCAGCACCGGCAGGGCGTGCCGGTGCACCCCCTCGTAACCGTCGTCGAAGGTGATCAGCACCGGGCGGGCGGGCAGCGGGCGGCTGCCGCCGGAGCGCCAGATCCCGCCCAGCGCGGCGGTGGTGAGCGGGGTGAAGCCGCGCTCCGCCAGGAGTGCCATCTGTTCGGCGAAGGACTCGGGCGAGACGGAGAGACCGTGGGTCGCCCGGGCCGGCTGATGGGCGACGGCGTGGTACATCAGCACGGGTACGGGCCGGTTCACCCGCTCTCACCGCCCGCCGCCGCGACCTTGCCGCCCGGCGCCGGGGCCCCGCTGCCCGGGGCCGGAACCTCCGGGGCCGGAACCTCCGGGGCCGGGACTTCGCCGTCCGGGGCCGGAACCCCGCCGTCCGCCGCCCGGGAGGGCTCCGGCAGCGATGGGATCGGGCCCGATGAGAAGCTCACGCCGCCCCGGCGGGCGCGGGCGGTGCCGATCAGATACCCGCCGGCCGCCGTGGCGACCCCGGTGAGGATCGCCCCGGCCCGCCCCGCGCCGCCGCTCCGGCCGAGCGCCGCGTCCCGCAGTCCGCGCACCACGCCCGCGGGCAGCACCCGGGTGGTGTAGCGGCGCTCGGACTCCAGGCCCTTGCCCGCTCCCACGCTCCTGGCCACCAGCGCCTTGGAGAGCCCCTCGGCGTAGGTGCGGGTGCGGAAGTAGGCGAACCGTTCCCGCGCGGCGGGGACCTTGTGGTGGATCACCGCGCGGTCGTCGATCAGGAGGACCGCGCCGGGGAGCGCCCGGGCGAGCCGGATGCACAGCTCGGTCTCCTCGCAGCCCAGGGGCCGCTTGTCGCCGTCCCGCCCGATGCCGGTGGCGAATCCGCCGGAGGCGTCGAAGGCGGTCCGGCGGAAGGAGGCGTTGCCGCCCAGGACATTGCGGACCCGCACCCGGCCCCGGGGCAGCCCCCGGTAGGTGCAGCCGACGACCCAGTCGAACTCGTCGGGGAACCAGCCGGGCCTGCGCCCGGAGGCCCAGGCGGCCTCGGTGCGCCCGCCGACCGCCATCACCTCCGGGGTGTCGTACCCGGCCGCGAACCAGTGCAGCCAGTCGGGCTCGGCCACGGCGTCGTCGTCCAGGAAGGCCACGAACTCGCCCCTGGACGCCGCGATTCCGGTGTTGCGGCCCGAGGAGAGCCCCCGGGGGCCGGCGTTGGCCAGCACCCGTACGCTCCCGGCCTCCCGGTACTCCCGGGCGAGCCGGTCCAGCAGCGCCGGGTTGTGGTCGACCACCAGCAGGGTCTCCAGGGCCGGCAGCGACTGGCTCCGCACCGAGGCGACGGCTTCCAGGATGTCGCCCCAGCGGTCTTCGGTGTAGACGCAGATCACCACCGAGAAACGGCGGTCGTTCAAGATGTCTCTCCCCGGGGTACGCGGACGCCCGCCGAGGCCCCGCCGCGCTCCGCGCGCCGGACACCCTTCTCCTTGAGGATCACCTTGAGCACCCGGATGCCGTCCCGGACCGCGCTGAGGTTGCTCACACCGTGGATGCGGTTGTACTCGTGGCTGGGGACCTCCTGGACGCGCAGCCCGGCCTTGACGACCCGGATGTTCATCAGGGTCTCTATCTCGAAGCCCGTGCAGTCCAGGGTGATCTTGTCCAGGCAGTGCTTCCAGAAGGCGTTGTAGCCGTAGCAGAGGTCGGTGTAGCGGGCGCCGAACTTGGTGTTGACGATGGAGCAGAGCACCGAGTTGCCGAGCTTGCGGATGAAGGTCATATCGTCGGTGCCGCCGCCGTTGGCGAAGCGGGAGCCCTTGGCGAAGTCGGCGCCGGAGACGAGCGCGGAGACATAGGAGACGATCTCGTTGCCGTCGGCGGAGCCATCGGCGTCGACCATGACGATGATGTCACCGGTGCAGGCCGCGAAACCGCTGATGAGGGCGTCACCCTTGCCCCGGCCCACCTGTCTCACGACCTTGACGTCGGGCCACAGCTCCCGCGCCACCTCGACGGTGTTGTCCGTCGAGTTCCCGTCGACCAGGACCACTTCGTGAATCCAGTCGGGCAGGGTCTTGAAGACATGGGGAAGGTTGGCCGCCTCGTTCATGGCGGGGATCACCACGCTCACCGGCGGGGTGATCGCCAGATGAGAGGAGATGGGCCGGTAGGCCCCGGCCGTGCTGCCGGTGCCGTCGCGCGGGGTCGCCGACGGCATCGACGGATCTTGCCCCGGAGCGGCCGGGTGCAGGACTGAGCTCATGGGTTGTATTTCCCTCTCCACCGGTGGACCGCCCGCCCCCGGGCGATCCGGATGAGTGTCCGGTTTGAAAGGGGGGCCGACCTCTCACCTGCCCAGGGCGGAACAACCTCCGGTCCCGATGGGTGAGTTGCGGAACTGGCCGCGCGGTGCCCCGGCTCGTGTTGAGCGCGGAGACCGAGCGCGGCACCCCCCTACCGCGCCCCGCTCCGGAGCCATCTCGACGCCCCAGCCCTCCCCTTGAGCCGTCTGGCTGGATGATCCGTTGCGGGTGGATGCACGACGGTATTGATGTCGGGGACTCTAGAGCAAGTCGTAGGGGCCATTCTTACTTTTTACATATTTGACACCTCATCGGTCGTCTGCTGTTCGAACGTTCGATTGTTCGAGCGCCATGCGCGGGCTCCCGCCCGGGCGAACAGCAGGGCCGTGAGGGCGGCGACGGAGACGATGCCCGCTCCCGTGGGGAAGGCGTCCCAGGAGGCGCGGAGCCACCCGGTCAGCAGGACGGTGACGAGCGCGCCCGACGCCGATACGGCGGCGCGGGCCGCCGGTTCGAGCCCCGGCAGCACGGCGTACAGACCGGCGGCGGGCCCGGTGAACAGGAAGAAGAGGACGGTCGGCGCGCGCAGCGCCGAGTCCGCGTCCAGGAGGGCCAGCACCGCGCCGGTGAGGGCGAAGGTGAACGCCGCGCCGGCGAGCACCGTCAGCAGATCGGACGCGGCCGTGCGTTCGACTCCGTTGTTCCGCATGGCCGATTCCGCTCCCCGGGGACATCCGATGCCGGGTCCTCATGCTGCGCAGCGTCCGGAGTTCCGTCAAGCGCCGCCCGACGTTCTTGGCATGAACACTTCCAGTGAAGTCTACTCACTGGTAAGAAAGTTGAGGCAGAGACTCTGCTAAAGGGAGGTTCCATGAAACTGTCCCGATTCGCGGCTTTCTCCTCCTCGCTGCTGCTCGCCGGAGCCCTCGCTCTCGTCGGAGCGGGCCAGGCGAAGGCCGGCGACCGTGCCCTTGCCCTGGACTATGTGGCCCTCGGCGACTCCTACTCCTCCGGGGTCGGCGCCGGCGGCTACGACAGCGCAAGCGGAGACTGCAAGCGCAGCAATCGCGCGTACCCCAGGCTCTGGGCCGCCGCGCACTCACCCTCCTCCTTCGCGTTCACCGCTTGCTCGGGTGCTCTTACGAGTGATGTCACCGCGAGCCAGCTCGCCCCCCTCAGCGCCGCCACCGACCTCGTCTCCCTCTCCGTGGGCGGCAACGACGCCGGCTTCGCCGACGTCATGACCACCTGCGTCCTCCAGTCCGAGACCAACTGCGTCAACCGGGTGAACCGGGCCCGGTCGTACGTCGACACCACCCTCCCCGGCCGGCTCGACAGCGTGTACCGCGCGATCAGTGCCCGCGCCCCCTCCGCCGAGGTCGTCGTCCTCGGCTACCCCCGCTTCTACAAGCTCGCCGGCACCTGTGTCGCCGGTCTGACCGAGCGCGAGCGGTCCGCGATCAACTCGGCCGCCGACCACATCAACACCGCCATCGGCAAGCGCGCGGCCGACCACGGCTTCGCCTTCGCCGATGTGGTGCCCGCCTTCACCGGGCACGAGATCTGCTCCGGCGACGCCTGGCTGCACAGCGTGAACTGGCTCAACATCGGCGACTCCTACCACCCGACCGCCGCCGGTCAGTCGGGCGGCTATCTCCCCGCCTTCAACGCGCAGGTCTGAGCCCCGCCGCCCGGCCCCGGTGGCGCAGATCACATCCGGCCCCCGGGCCGGGCCGTGAGCCGCCGGGGCCGACGGAGGGTGAGCGGGGAGTGCGGACCCGTGAGCAAAGAGTTCGGTGCGGCGGGCGTGGCTCGCGGGGCAGTGGGAAGAATGGACGAGTGGAGACTTGGATCTGTCCAACTCGCCCTGGAAAGCACCGGATTCGTCGAGACGTCGTCAACTCGCGTACGGGTGCGGTGAATCCTGTGGGCGGGATACCTGGCTGTCCTGGTGGGGCGATAGGGTTAACCTGCCCGGGCCGGGTGCGTCGTACGGGTGGGGAGTGACATGGAACAGATAACAGTGCGCAGCAGGGCGCGGGTACCCGCGATCACCTGCGGGAACAGCGCCACAAGCAGGCGTCTCGACCGACATCTGTCGGTGCTCGGCGGTCCCGCCGTGCCCCAGCGCGAGACCGTCGAGGCGACCTCGCTGATGCGCGAGCTGACCTCGCGCGATGTGACACACGACCGGGACCGGGGCAAGGGCGGGGTCTCGCTCTTCGCGCCGCTGCGGAGGCTGCGCCGCACCCTCTTCGGCAGCCGCCACTGACCCACCGTCCCGGCCCCGCCCGACCGGCGCGCGCCCACCCGAGCGCGCGCCTCGGCTCCCGTGTCACCGTCTGTGCGGCCCCGCGCCCAGGCGACCACACCGTCCCGGCGCAGTGCGGCTGACTCCTCGTCCGTCCTCCCCAGGGAGCGCGGCACCGCGCCGGTGTGCTCGCCCGGCGCGGGCACCGTGTCCATGAGCGCCTCCGGCTCCACCCGCCAGGGTGATCGGGGGCAGCAGCGCCCGCGGCGGCCCCGCCGGAGTCTCCACCTCCCGCCACCGCCCCCGGCCGCCACACCGCGGATGTCCGGCCACATTCGCCACCCGGCCAGCGGCACCCGGGCACGGGCCCGGCTCGCGGGCCCGGCCCAGGGCACCCGCTCGGGGTCCCGATCGCTGGGGCGCGCACCCACCTCGTTCACGGGTTCGGGTCGCGGTGGTTCGCGCGCGACGCGGCTCGTCGTGTCCGCGCAGGGGTCCGGCCGGTGATGGCCGGTCCACGGGCCCGGCCCAGGGCCCCGCTCCGGGGTCCGGCCGCGCCTGCCCCCACCCACCCCCGTTGCCGAGCCCGGCCCCCAGTCCACGGGCACAGCTCACAGCAGGGCGAACTGCCCGTCCGGGCCCTCCTCGTGGTGGTCCAGGACCGAGGCGGGTCGCCGGGCGGCGGCGGGTGGTGGCAGGACGCCCGGGAGCGAGGTGATCCGGTCGGCGATCTCCAGCGCGGCCCGCTCGGCCTCCAGCCCGGCCAGCAGGGCCAGTACGGTGATCAGCTCCAGCAGCTCCGATGTCCACTCCGGGAGCCACCCCGCCGGCCGGATCGCCTCCAGGCTCCCCTGCTCCCCGGCGGCCGTCCGCCCCGCGAACCACCGCTCCAGCACCCGGGCGTCCCCGGTGCGGAACTCCCAGGCGGACGCCGGTACGGGGGAGATCCGGCCGTCGCCCAGGCTCAGCACCTCCGTCGCCGGGTCGTATCCGATGGTCCCGGGCCGCTCCGGCAGCGCGGCCCGCACATAGGGCCGCCGCCCGCCCGGCAGCCTCGGCCGCTCCCGGCCCCCGGCACCGCGCAGCTGCGCCGAGAGCAGCCGGCCGCCCAGCTCCACCCCCGCGCGCCAGACCCCGGGGTCGGCGGGCAGCGGGACCGTGGCACCCGCCGGGGAGTGCCCGGCCGCCGCCGCGATCCACCGGAGGATCTCCTCCGGCTCCACCGTCCGCCCGTACCGCCCGCCCAGCGCCTCCCGCAGCCCCGGCGCGAGATTGGGCTCGCTCCCCCCGGGCCTGCGGAACAGCGGCCGGACCCTCCCGGGGCCCGTGTGGCCGTCCGGCAGGACCGCGGACACCAGCACGGCCGGTCCCGGGCGCTCCCCGTCCGGCGAGCACTCGGCCTCGAAGGCGAAGAGCTGCTCCTCGTCCGCCACCCGCCACAGCTCCGGCCGGGCCGCGTCGATCAGCCGGTGGTCCGGGACGATCCACCGCTGGTCGAAGGGGCCGTGCAGCAGCCGCACCGGAGCGGGGCAGCGGCCCGGCTCCCGGGCCAGGGGCCCCGTACCCGCGCGCTGTCCGGGCAGCTGCGCGACGGCGGTGCGCGGGGTGCGGGCCCGGGTGCAGCCGAAGAGCGCGTCCTGCGCCGCCCCCGAGGCGCCCGCCACCGCGTCCCAGCGCGCCACCAGCGACCGCGCGTCCGGACCCATCACCCAGGAACGTCCCAGCCGCAGGGGCCGCACACCCCACGGCATCAGCTCATCGAGCATCGGCATGGGGACATCCTCCCCGAACCCGCCCCCGCACGCCTCCGTCACCCCTGCGTCACCCCTGCCAGGGGCGGGGCCCGGCCCCGGCCGTGCCCCGCGCGCGCCCCCTCCGGCGGTCACCGCCGGCGGCTCACTCCGCGTCGACGGTCACCGAGAACGAGAAGCGGTCACCCCGGTAGCGGATGCGCGCCACGTCGACCACCCGCCCGTCGGTGTCGCAGGTCACCCCCGTGTAGTGCAGGATCGGGCTGAGCAGCGGCACCTCCAGCAGCTCCGCCGTGCGCGGGTCCGCGAGCCGGGCCTCCACGGTGTCCGTGATCCGGCCGATCCGCACCCCCACCGAGTCGCGCAGCACCTTGGTCATCGGCCACCGCTCCAGGTCCTTCACCTCCAGCCGGGCCGCGATGTCCGGACGGACGGTGTTCTCCGCCCAGTTGACCGGCTCGCCGCTCTCGCCGTCACAGCGCAGCCGGCGGTAGACCACCGTCTCCGCCAGATCCGGGAAGTACTCGGCCAGCTCGCCGGGGACCGGTTCGGGGCCGTGGTCGAGGATGGTCGTCAGCTCCCCCGACTGCTGCGCCACGATGGCGTCGATCGAGCCCAGCAGCCGGCGCGGCGCACCCCTGCGCACCCCCGGTTCGATAAAGGTCCCCCGCCGCCGGTGGCGGCTGATCAGGCCCTCGGCCTCCAGCTCCTTGAGGGCCTGGCGCATGGTCAGCACACTCACCCCGTAGTGCGCGGCGAGCTGCTCCTCGGTGGGCAGCCGCAGGGAGGACTCGGGGGTGCGGCCGAGTATCGAGGCGCGCAGCGACTGCGAGACCTGGTACCACAGCGGCAGCTTGCGGTTCAGGATCAGCGAGTCGGGGGCGAAGGAGGAGGTCACGGGGGCTCCGTCTCTCCGGGTCAGGGCTTATCAGGACGGGAAATGACGTTCAAGACCCTGCCACACCCCGTCGTACCCCTGTTGCAGATGGCCCGCGTTCGCCGCCTGCCCGGTCGCCGTCAGCGGCCACCGGGTCTCGAACATGAAGGCGAGCCCGTCGTCGATCCTCTGCGGCCTCAGCTCGGCGGCGCTCGCCCGGTCGAAGGTCTCCCGGTCGGGCCCGTGCGCCGACATCATGTTGTGGAGCGAGCCGCCGCCGGGGACGAAGCCCTCGGCCTTGGCGTCGTACGCGCCCTCGATCAGGCCCATGTACTCGCTCATCACATTGCGGTGGAAGTACGGCGGCCGGAAGGTGTCCTCGCCGACCAGCCAGCGGGGCGCGAAGACCACGAAGTCGACACCGGCGAGCCCCGGGGTGTCGGAGGGCGAGGTCAGCACCGTGAAGATCGAGGGGTCCGGGTGGTCGTAGGAGATGGACCCGATGACATTGAAGCGGCGCAGATCGTAGACATAGGGGACATGGCTGCCGTGCCAGGCGACCACATCGAGCGGCGAGTGGTCGTACTCGGCGGCCCAGAGGTTGCCGCAGAACCGGGTCACGACCTCCACCGGCCGTTCCACGTCCTCGTACGCCGCGACCGGCGCGAGGAAGTCGCGCGCGTTGGCGAGGCCGTTGGCGCCGATGGGTCCGAGGTCCGGCAGGTGGAAGGGCTGGCCGTAGTTCTCGCAGACGTATCCGCGCGCCCGCTCGTCGAGCAGCTCCACCCGGAAGCGGACCCCGCGCGGGATCAGCGCCACCTCGCCGGGGCGGGCGGCGAGCACCCCCAGTTCGGTGACGAGGAGGAGCCCGCCCAGCTCGGGGACGATCAGCAGCTCGCCGTCCGCGTCGCCGAAGACCCGGTCCACCATGGGCGCGTTGGCGTGGTAGAGGTGCACGGCCATCCCGGTGCGCTGGGCGGCATCGCCGTTGCCGCCGAGCGTCCACAGACCGGCCAGCCAGTCGGTGCCGGGCGGCGGCTCCGGCAGCGGGTTCCACCGCAGCCGGTTGGGGTCGGGGGCGGTCTCGGTGAAGGGCGCGCCGCGCAGGGCGCCATTGCCGGTGCGGCGCAGCGGGGGGTGGGCGGCGGACGGCCGGATGCGGTAGAGCCAGGAGCGCCGGTTGCGGGCGCGCGGCTCGGTGAAGGCGGAGCCGCTCAACTGCTCCGCGTACAGACCGAGCGGCGCGCGCTGGGGCGCGTTCCGTCCCAGTGGGAGGGCTCCGGGGAGCGCCTCCGAGCTGTGCTCGTTGCCGAAGCCGGGGGAGTACCCCAGTGTCCCGGCGGTCTTCCGCGCCCGCTCCATGGCCTGCTCGATGCCGCTCATCGCCGCTCCCGGTACTGAAAGCCGAAAGGAATCCTATGGGTCACCGTAGGATTGACGGCGGGCCCCGTCAACGGCCGCCGCCCCGGCGCGGCGCGCGCGGGCGGGGGTGCGCCGGGCGGCGCCGGGGGTGCCCCAGGGGCCGGCCGGAGGGGCCGCCGGGGGTGCGCGCCGGGTCCGCCGGAGGGGCCGCCCGGGGTGCGTCAAGGGCGGCTCCGGGGCCCCGCTCCTCGGCATCTCCGTGCTGACCTGGGGTTTTGCTCGTATTGCTCACAGGTCAACATCTTGTTAACAGCTTTTGACGGGCCCTAACGTCATCCGGACCGCCGCCTCCGGTGGGAGTTCAAGGATGAACGTTAGGTAACCCCATGCTGACAATCCTCGGCTTCGCCATGATCGCGACCTTCCTGGTCCTGATCATGATGAAGAAGATGACGCCCATCGCGGCGCTGGTCCTGATCCCCGCACTCTTCTGCGTACTCGTCGGCAAGGGCGCGCATCTCGGGGACTACGTCATCGAAGGCGTCGGCAACCTTGCCCCCACCGCCGCGATGCTGATGTTCGCCATCATCTATTTCGGTGTGATGATCGACGTCGGGCTCTTCGACCCGATCGTCCGGGGCATCCTGCGGTTCTGCAAGGCCGACCCGATGCGGGTCGTGGTCGGTACGGCGCTGCTCGCCGCGATCGTCTCGCTGGACGGCGACGGCTCCACCACCTTCATGATCACCGTCTCGGCGATGTATCCGCTCTACAAGCGCCTGGGGATGAGCCTGGTCGTGATGACCGGTATCGCCGCCACCGCGAACGGTGTGATGAACACCGTGCCGTGGGGCGGGCCCACCGCCCGCGCGGCGACCGCGCTGAAGCTGGACGCGGCCGACATCTTCGTGCCGATGATCCCGGCGCTCGCCGTGGGGCTCCTCTTCGTCTTCATCCTCGCCTATGTGCTGGGCATGCGGGAGCGCAAGCGCCTCGGCTACCTCTCCCTGGACGAGGCGCTGGTGCCGGAGTCCGAGACGGTGCTGGTGAAGACCGGCGGCGGCAAGGGCGGCAGGACCGGCAAGGCGTCCGAGGCCGCGAAGGGCTCGGGCTCCGGCGCCGGCTCCGCCCCGGGCGAGGACTCCGCCGCTCCGGCCCCCGGTGCCGCCGACGACGGCCTCCAGGGTCTCGACCCCAACCGCGAGACCCTGCGCCCCAAGCTCTACTGGTTCAACGCCGGCCTCACCATCACGCTGCTCACCGCGATGATCATGGAGCTGCTGCCCATCCCGGTGCTCTTCCTCCTCGGCGCGGCCCTCGCCCTCACCGTGAACTACCCGAAGATGGCCGACCAGAAGGCCCGTATCGGCGCCCACTCCGAGAATGTCGTCAACGTCGCCGGCATGGTCTTCGCCGCCGCCGTCTTCACCGGAGTCCTCACCGGCACCGGCATGGTCAAGAGCATGGCCGACTGGCTCGTCGGCGCCATCCCCGAGGGCATGGGCCCGCACATGGCCATCGTCACCGGACTGCTCAGCCTCCCGCTCACCTACTTCATGTCCAACGACGGCTTCTACTTCGGTGTGCTGCCCGTCCTCGCCGAGGCCGGCGCCGCCCACGGGATCTCCCCGCTGGAGATCGCCCGCGCCTCCCTGGTCGGCCAGGCCCTGCACATGTCCAGCCCGCTGGTCCCCGCCGTCTACGTCCTCGTCGGCATGGCCAAGGTGGAGTTCGGCGACCACACCAGGTTCACCGTGAAGTGGGCCGCGCTCACCTCGCTCGTGGTGCTCGCCGCCGGAGTCCTCTTCGGCATCATCTGACCCCGCCCGCCCCGCTCGGGGCGGGAAAACGGCCCCCGGAAATGAGAAGCCCCTCATAATTCCGGGGGCCGTTGCCGTACATGGGCCGGTGGAACGGTAAAAGCCCTGGTTAAACATCCGTCGCGACGATTCCCCGGCCGGGGATAGTCGGCTATTTTCAAGCGTCTCAGCCGATCCCCATCTGCCCCGGCGGGACCCCCACATGACGCGCGCCATTTCACTGCACAATGTCAGCAAGCGATACGGGAGGGCGGCACCGCGAGCCGTCGACCGATTCACGCTCTCCGTCGAACCGGGAGAATTCCTGGTCCTCCTCGGCCCGTCCGGCTGCGGAAAGTCCACCGTCCTGCGCATGATCGCGGGCCTGGAGGCGATCACCGACGGCGAGCTGCGGATCGACGGCGAGCGGGCCAACGACATGCTCCCCCGCGACCGCGATATCGCCATGGTGTTCCAGAACTTCGCCCTCTATCCGAACATGACCAACCGAGACAACATCGGCTTTCCCCTGAGGGTGGAGAACCCCCGGGAGGACCGCGGTCCCCGGGTCGACGCCACCGCCCGGAAGCTCGGTATCGAGGATGTCCTCGACCGCTACCCGAGCCAGCTCTCCGGCGGCGAACGCCAGCGGGTCGCGATGGGCCGGGCCATCTCGCGCCGGCCCTCCGTCTTTCTGATGGACGAGCCGCTCTCCAACATCGACGCCAAGTTACGCAATCAGCTCCGCGCCGAAATCGCCCAGCTCACCCAGGAAATGGGTGTCACCACCATATATGTCACCCATGACCAGGCCGAGGCCATGTCGCTCGGCGACCGGGTCGCGGTGATGCGCGGCGGGGTGCTCCAGCAGACGGGCGCCCCGCGCGACATCTACGCCCTGCCGGAGAACATCTTCGTCGCCGCCTTCATCGGCACCCCCCGGATCAACCTCCTCCAGGCCGTGGTCCACGCGCCGGTCAATGGCCGGATGACCCTGGACCTCGGCCGCCAGTCGCTGACCCTGCCCGAGCCCCTCAGCGTCGACCACCAGCTGCTCCGCATCCAGCAGGGCCGGCCGATCGTCGTCGGGCTGCGCTCGGAGGCCACCAGGATCGGTCTGCCGAGCCAGGCCAGACCCGGTGAGGTGCCGCTCACCGGGATGGTCGAGCACACCGACTACCAGGGCCACGAGGCGCTGGTCCACCTCGGCATCGGCTCCCGGCCCGCCGTCGTCGCCGATCTGGAGTCGCCCCGCCCGGTGGGCTCCCCGCGCCGCCGCAGACCCCGCGGCGGCCCGGGGGTGCTGGGCCGGCTCAAGGAACTGGCCGCCGCCCAGATCCCCGGCCCCACCACGGTCACCGTCGGCGGACCGGAGCGGCGGCCCTACGACCCGTACGCCTCCTACGATCCCTCCCGGGCCCCCGGCGCGGGCTCGCTGGTCGTCCGCACCGGCCCGCACCTCTGGCTCCAGCGCGGTGCCCAGGTGCCGCTGCTGGTCGATCTGGCGCAGCTGTACGTCTTCGACCACCACGGCCGCAGAATCTGTCCGGCCCCCGCCGATCTGCTCGGTTCCGAAGTGTGAAGGAGGGGTGAATCCGGGCACCCGCGTTCCCGGGGGCCGACACTGTTGCGCGGGTGCGCACGACCGACGCAGTCCGAGGAGTCCCATGAAAGCCCACGACGCGCTGTACATCGGCGGACGGTGGCGGCCCGCCGCCACCGCGGACACCATCGCGGTGGTGAACCCCGCCGACGAGCGGGTCATCGCCCATGTCCCGGCCGGTACCGCCGAGGACATCGACACCGCCGTCCGCGCCGCCCGCCGGGCCCTGCCCGGCTGGGCCGCCACCCCGCCCGGCGCCCGCGCGGCCCGGATCGCCGCGCTCCGGGACGCCCTCGCGGCCCGGACCGAGGAGATCGCCGCCACCGTCACCGCCGAACTCGGCGCCCCGCCCGCCCTCGCCCGCCCGGTGCACGTCGGACTCCCGGTCGCGGTCGCCGGCTCCTACGCCGAACTGGCCGCGACCCACCTCTTCGAGGAGACCATCGGCAACTCCACCGTCCTGCTGGAACCGGTCGGAGTGGTCGGCGCGATCACCCCGTGGAACTATCCGCTGCACCAGATCGTCGCCAAGGCCGCCCCCGCGCTCGCCGCGGGCTGCACCGTCGTCGTGAAACCGGCCGAGGACACCCCGCTCACCGCCCAGCGGTTCGCCGAGGCCGTCCACGACGCGGGGATTCCCCCGGGCGTGGTCAATGTGGTGACCGGGCTCGGCGAGGTCGCCGGGGCCGCCCTCGCCGCGCACGAGGACGTCGATCTGATCTCCTTCACCGGCTCCACGGAGGTCGGGCGGCGGATCGGCGCGATCGCCGGCGGCGCCGTCAAGAGGGTCGCGCTGGAGCTGGGCGGCAAGTCCGCCAATGTCATCCTGCCGGGCGCGGATCTCACCCGGGCGGTCACCGCCGGTATCGCCCAGGTGATGCTGAACTCCGGCCAGACGTGCAGCGCCTGGAGCCGGATGCTGGTCCACCGCGACCAGTACGAGGAGGCGGTGGCCCTCGCGGCCGGCGCGGTCTCCGCGTACGTCCCCGGGGAGCGGATCGGGCCCCTGGTCAGCGACCGCCAGCGGCAGCGGGTGCGCGGCCACATCGAGAAGGGCGTCGCCGAGGGCGCCCGGCTGGTCGCGGGCGGCCCCACCCCGCCGCTCGCCGCCGGCTACTACGTCAGCCCCACCGTCTTCGCCGATGTGACCCCGGGGATGACGATCGCCCAGGAGGAGATCTTCGGCCCGGTGGTGGCGCTGCTGCGGTACGAGGACGAGGAGGACGCCCTCCGGATTGCCAACGGCACCGTCTACGGCCTGGGCGGCGCGGTCTGGGCCGCCGACGACGCGCGGGCCGTCGCCTTCGCCCGCCGGATGGACACCGGTCAGGTCGACATCAACGGCGGACGGTTCAACCCGCTCGCGCCGTTCGGCGGCTACAAGCAGTCGGGGGTCGGCCGGGAGCTGGGGGCGCACGGGCTGGCGGAGTACCTCCAGACCAAGTCGCTCCAGCTCTGACGCCGAAAGGCGCGGGGGCCGGTCCCGTCAGGGGCCGGTTCCCGGCGCGGGGTGGGCGGCGGCCGGCTCGGCCGCGGCCGCCGGGGTCCGGGCCCGCGAGCGCGAGACCGCCACCCCCGCGAGACAGAGCGCGCCGCCCGCCAGGGTCAGCGGCCCCGGCACCTCGTCCAGCACCAGCCACGACATCAGCACCACCAGCGCCGGGACCGCGTAGGTGGTCGCGCCCATCCGCCCGGCCGTCGTACGGGCCAGGGCGTACGCCCAGGTGGTCACCGCCAGCGCGGTCGGGAACACCCCCAGATAGACCATGTTCAGGGTGGCGGACAGCGGCGCCCGCCCGGCCTCGCCGATCAGCTGTCCGGTGAACGGCAGACAGACCGCCGTTCCGGCGAGCGCGCCGAAGGCGGTCACCTGGAGCGCGCTCGCGTGGGCCAGCGCGGGCTTCTGCGCCACCACCCCGCCCGCGTACCCCACCGCCGCCAGCAGACAGAGCACCACGCCGAGCGGGGACGCCCCGCCCGCCCCGGACATCGAGAGCCCCACGGTCACCGCGCCCGCGAACGACACCGCCATCCCGGCGAGCAGCCGCGGTGGCAGCGCCTCGCCGAGCAGCCGGGCCCCGAGCAGCGCGATCAGCACCGGGCCGATGTTCACGATCATCGCGGCGGTCCCCGCGTCCACCTCCTGCTCGCCCCAGTTGAGCACCACCATGTAGACGCCGAACCAGAGCACCCCCGAGACCGCGATCCCCGGCCACGCGGCGCGCGGCGGCAGCCCCTCCCGCCGGATCAGCAGCACACAGCCGAGCACCAGCGAAGCGGCGAGCAGCCGTCCGAGCGCGAGGGCGCCGGGCGAGTACGACTCGCCGGCGCTGCGGATCGAGACGAACGCGGAGGCCCAGAGGACCACGGTGACAGCGGCGGCGGCCACGGTGGGCCAGGGCGCCCGGGCGGGGGAGGGGATGGGTTCTGGCATGCCCCTGACGTTAGGCCGTCTCCCGTGGATCTTGCCGGGTGCCCCGGGCCCGTGCCGGGGCCGTGCGCGCCACGCCCCGCGCGCAGTCCTAAGCGCTTGCTCACCCCAAGGTATGGTGGTCCCTTCACTGACAAGAGAGGCACGCCATGACTGCGGCCGATGGAACCACCGGCGAGAGCGCGCCGTGGGGTGAGGTCGCCCCCGAGGCGGCGCGGAAGCTGCTGGTCGCCGCCGTCGAGGCCTTCGCCGAGCGGGGCTACCACGCGACCACGACCCGGGACATCGCCGGCCGCGCGGGCATGAGCCCCGCCGCGCTGTACATCCACTACAAGACCAAGGAGGAGCTGCTCCACCGCATCAGCGGAATCGGGCACGCCCGGGCCCTGGAGGTCCTCACGGCCGCCTCCGAGCGCGGCACCACCCCCGGTGAGCGGCTCGCCGAGGCCGTCAGCTCCTTCGTCCGCTGGCACGCCGGACGCCACAACACCGCCCGTGTGGTGCAGTACGAACTCGACGCCCTCTCCGCCGAGCACCGCGCCGAGATCGTGGAGCTGCGCCGCCGCAGCAGCGCGGTGGTCCGCGAGATCCTGCTCGACGGTGTGGCGAGCGGTGAGTTCGACGTCCCCGATGTCCCCGGGACCACCCTCGCCGTGCTCTCGCTCTGCATCGACGTGGCGCGCTGGTTCAACGTCAACGGCCACCGCACGCCCGAGGAGGTCGGCGCGCTCTACGCGGACCTGGTGCTGCGCATGGTCAGCGGCCCTCCGCCGCGACCGGGCGCCCAGCGGTAGCCGCCGCTCAGAAGTAGTAGCGGGACACCGAGTCGGCGACGCACACCGGCTTCTCGCCGCCCTCGCGCTCGACCGTCACCAGCGCCGTCACCTGGACGCCGCCCCCCGCGTCCACCGCGCTCCGCAGCTCCGCCGTCGCCCGCAGCCGCGATCCCACCGGGACGGGCGCGGGGAACCGGACCTTGTCGGTCCCGTAGTTGAGCCCCATGCGCATCCCCTCGACCCGCAGCACCTGCGGCACCAGCGCGGGCAGCAGCGAGAGGGTGAGATAGCCGTGGGCGATGGTCGTCCCGAAGGGGCCGGCCGCCGCGCGCTCCGGGTCCACATGAATCCACTGGTGGTCGCCGGTCGCCTCGGCGAAGAGGTCGATCCGCCGCTGGTCGATCTCCAGCCAGTCGCTGTACCCCAGCCGCTCGCCGACCCCGGCGCGCAGCTCGTCGGCGGAGGTGAAGATCCTCGGCTCGGCCATCTCGGGACTCCCGCCTCTCGGTGATCCGGCTACCTGAGCGCTTGCTCAGCATGGTGGGACGCGAGTGTTCTGTCAACGGAGACCCACTAGGGTGGGAGGGGTGTCTCAGTTTCCCGAGAAGACTCAAGAGCTCACGGTCGGTCAGTTGTCGGCGCGCAGCGGCGCGGCCGTCTCCGCGCTTCACTTCTACGAGGCCAAAGGGCTGATCTCCAGCCGCAGGACCAGCGGCAACCAGCGCCGCTACACCAGGGACACGCTCCGCCGGGTGGCCTTCGTCCGCGCGGCCCAGCGGGTCGGCATCCCGCTCGCCACCATCCGGGAGGCGCTCGCGGAACTGCCCGAGGAGCGCACTCCCGACCGCGACGACTGGGCCCGGCTCTCCCACACCTGGCGCAAGGAACTGGACGAGCGGATCAAACAGCTCGGCCGGCTGCGGGACCATCTCACCGACTGCATCGGCTGCGGCTGTCTCTCGCTGGAGACCTGTGTGCTGTCCAACCCGGAGGACGAGTTCGGGCGGCGGATGGCCGGTTCACGGCTGATGCCGGTCCGGTACGAGGAGACCCGCTGAGGAGGCCGCCGGGGTGGGATCGTCCGGGGGCGCGGGCCCGCACCCCCGTGACGGGCCCACCCTCCGGCCCGTCGGGGCCGCCGGCACACCGGCGCCGGCGCATCGGCTCCGCACCCGGCTGCCGCCCCTCACTCTCCGGGCCGCGAATCCGGTGGAACCACGTATTTTCCATCTGGTAGGAGAACGGCGCCCGCCCCCGGGCGTACGGCGGCGGTCCGTGTCCGGCGGAGCCCGCCACCGCCCGCCCTCAGGCGACCGACGCGAGCTGCCGGCGTCCCGCCTCCTTGGCCGCCACCACGGCCCCGGACGTCAGAACGGGCCGCGGCACCACAATGCCGCAGCCCGTGCAGACCGTCCCGCTTCCCGGCTCGTTCGCCAGATCCTGCCGCCACACCATCCGGGTGGCGGCGCAGACCGGACAGGACTCTCCGGGTTCGTTCTCCAGCGCGGCGATCAGCCGCCGCAGCACCTCGTCCAGCGGGGCCGACGGATGACAGCGCGGGCTGTCGCAGCGCGCCACCCCGTACCCGCCCCAGGTCCGCCGGTGCCAGTCGTCGATGGACGCCGGGCGGCGCAGTCCGTCGTGCTTCTCGCGCTTGCGGCGGTCCGCGAAGCTCTCCTCGTACGCGAGCCACACGGCCCGCGCCTCTTCCAGTTCCTCCAGCGCGGCCACCAGCCGCGCCGGATCGGGCGCCCGGTCCTCGGGCTCGATGCCGTGCCGCACACACAGATGATCCCAGGTCGCCCGGTGCCCATAAGGGGCGAATCGTTCAAGGCACTTGCGCAGCGAGTAACGGCGCAGTGCCAGATCGCACCGCCCGTCGCGCACCTGTCTCGCAAGACTCCGGAAACCGGCCATTCGCAACTCCACCTCCGTCGCTCGTACATCGGCGTTGGTGTTGTGACGTACGAGTTCCCCATCCGGCTCCATCGAAAATCCGATGGACCCCATCAAGGAAATGTCGGCCTCCGCTTCCAGGGGAGGCGGCACTCCGCACCTCTCGGTGACGGCCACCCGACGCCGTCTCCCGCTCCTGCCCCGAAGAACGGCGGACATGACCCCCCGTACCGGAAATCGACCAAATCCGGTCGGCGGGGTTCCGGTCAGCCGCCCCTTCGGCCCGGCGCGGACCGGCCGCCCGCGCGCCCCGGCGCGGTCAGCCGCCCATCCGGCCCGCCAGCACGATCAGCCGTGCCAGCTCCCGGTGGCAGATGTCGCTGTGCGCACCGGCCGGCGCCCCGCCGCGCCGTACCACCGACGCCGTGTCCACGCTCACACACCCCGAGCGCGGAACCCCCCGGGCCAGCGCCTCCTCCAGCGTCAGACGCACCGAGGGCGGGCGGACCGCCTGGAGGCCGCTGTGCCCGACCGCCCACCAGCGCCGGTCGGGCCAGACGGGGTGGCGGTCGTCCCCGGCGAGCCGGGACGCCAGGGGGTAGTCCTCGCCGAGCGCGCTGTCGTACCGCGAGTGACAGGCCACCACCGGCCCGTCCACCCGCTGCTCCATGGCCCGCAGCGCACCGGAGTGCTGTGCCGCGTGCGGCAGGCTCGGCGCGAACGCGTAGTGCGAGAAGGCCCCCTGGAGCAGGGTCACCGACTTCACCGTCCGTACCCCGTCGGGCAGTCCGCGCAGGGCGAAGGCGACCAGCCGCGCGCCCTGGCTGTGGCCCACGAGGTGCACCCGTATCCCGGGGCGGCCGCGGGCGAGCTGCCCCAGCAGCGGCCCCAGCCCCAGCTCACCGACGGCGCCGGCCCGGCGCTTCATGGCGTAGTACGTGGTCTGCCGGAGCAGCTCCTTGGCGCCGCGCCACACCCGCTCGGCCCCGCCCGTCCCGGCCGCCGGCGCCCGTCCGGTCCGCTCCAGCGCGAGGGCGAACATCCGGCAGAGATCCAGGGTGTCCTCGTACAGCAGAGCCGGCGGGCCCTGCTCCTCCTGCGGGAGGTCGTCCGTGAAACAGCTCTCCAGACCGCCCGCCGGGGCCTCGGAGAGCAGCCGGGCCAGCCGGCCGAACTCCGTGAACGCGGCCCGGGACTCCGGCCGCTCCCGCAGCAGCGCGGCGAGGCGCGCGACCGTGGCCTCGTGCCCCGGGAAGAGCGCGGTGAGCGCGGACCGGGTGGCGCCGTCCAGCCCCCCGTCCGGGCCGGTGTCCCATCCCCGGTCCGCGCCCGCGCCCGGGTCCGCCGCCGGGTCCGTCGCCGTCCCCGGCACCGGCTCGTCGGCGAACCGCATCGACGGCCACACGATCCCCGCGTACCCCAGCCGCACCCCCGCCGCCAGCAGCCCGGGGAAGGGGGCGAAGAAGGCGGAGTGGAGCACGGCGGCGGTGGCGGGGGAGTTGTTCCGGCCATGCGCGAAGAGCACCAGATCGGTGGCTTCCAGCCGCATCAGCCGATCGCGGCCCGCTTCCCCGATGTCGCCGTCCCGGCTGAAGACAATGTCCTGATACGGCTGCACGCTCATGTCCGGCATGACGGCCCCTCCCCGTTACATCCGCTTCTGTCAGAAGCATGCGGCGGAGGGGGAGGGACCGCCATACCCGGGTCGCGTGCGGTTCACCACGCGCGTGCCCGAGGGCCTCCCGCCGGATTCCGGTACGGTCCCCGCGCGTCACAGCAGTTCGGCGGCGGTGACCCGGTGGAGATGGATGAGGACGTCATAGGCGGTGCGGAGCCGGATGCGGGAGGTGGGGGCGGGCCAGGCGTTGCCGATGTCGAACGTCGGCCGGGCCGCATTCAGCCACGCCCCGGCGGCGCCCGGCGCGGTGCGCAGATCCAGGAACCAGTCCTCGGGCGCCACCCGCCGCAGGGTGTCCTCGTTGCTGCCGGGCTCCGGCGGCCCCACCGAGAACTCCCGGAACGGCTCGCCCGGCGCCTCCAGGTCACGGGCGTTGAACGAGCCCTGGCCGAAGGTGAAGCCGGCGCTCACATAGGAGTCCCCGACCATCTCCCGGAGAAAGGCGCCCTGGAGCTTCGGATACCGCTCGGGCTCGGTCGTCTCGTACCCCACATGGCCGTTGTGGGCGGAGACCATCACCTTCTCCCCGGTCCACCGCTGCCACCACACCGTGTTCTCGGCCATGATCCGGTCGCGGTAGAGCATCATCCGCCCGACCCCGGCCGGGTCGAAGTAGTCGAAGGTGTACTGGGTCCCCACCTGGGCGATGGCGCGGGCGTGCTGGAGCATCCACCGGTGCCGCTCCCGGTCCGGCCCCGGCCGCTGCCGCTCCAGCAGCGCGAGGACCTGCTGGACCTCCGCCGCCATGGCCCGGCGCTCCGCGAGCGGCCGGGTGATGTTCCGCGTCATGGTCTCGTCCGCCGGAGCGGTCGGCCGCGAGGCCCGGTAGAGGCTCAGCACCTGCGGGAGCAGCTTCGGGTACCGCTCGGCGACATAGCCGGTGACCAGGTCGAACAGCTCGGGCCCGGCCCAGGCGGCATCGTTGCCCATGAACCGCGCCGGGCGCCGGGGACGGCGCAGGTTGTACCGGCGCATCCACTGGATCAGCTCCAGGTACTCACGGGTGTTCCAGAGCCGGTACGAGCCCTGGAACTCCTCCCGCATGATCTGCCGGACATCGCCCGTGCCGTGCAGGACGTACGCGTTCAGCCGCACCCCCGAACTCCACGGAGCCTCCAGGGAGAAGGTGGTGAAGCCCCGGTGCTCCACCAGATGGCGGAAGATCCTGGCCTTGGCGCGGAAGAACTCGCGCGAGCTGTGGGTGGCCTCGCCCACGCCGACGATCGTGGCGTCCCCGATCATCCGCTCCAGCGGGCGCAGTCCGGAGAGCGGCCGGGCCGCGCGGGCCAGGGCGGGAACCGGGTCACCGGCGGGGCGGACGGGCGGCCGGCCCGCCGGAGCGGCGGCGGCCGGGCCCGCCACCCCCGCTGTCAGGGAGCCGAGCGCGGTCGCCAGCAGCAGGGAGCGCCGGCGGGGGCGGGGGCGGGGGGACACCGGAGGATTCGTGGAGTGCATGGACCCAGGCTGTCGTTCCGGGGGAGAGCGGACCATCCGGCTGCCCGCCCTCCCCGTGGTGGAGCGGACCCCACCCCGTGCCCTCGGGCTGTCAGTACCGCAGATACCGCTTCCGCACGGCCCGGAAGGCGGCCAGCTCCGTCCGCCACGCGCCCACCACCTCGTCCGTACCGGCCCCCGCGTCGATCATGGTGCGGACCTTCGCGGAGCCGGTGAGCTTGTCGATCCAGTGGTCCGGGCGCCAGGCGAAGCCGCTCCAGGACCGCCGGGCGGTCACCAGCAGCCCGATGCCGGTGCGCACCGGATCGAAGGAGTCCCGGTCGTGGACGTGGAGTTGCACCCCGCCGGCCGTCCTCCCCTGGAACTTGGAGAACGTGGGTGTGAAGTACGCCTCGCGGAACCGCACCCCGGGCAGCTCCAGCGCGTTCGCCGCCTCGGCCCAGCGCCGGTCCACCCCCTCCGCGCCCAGCAGTTCGAAGGGCCGGGTGGTGCCCCGCCCCTCGGAGAGGTTGGTGCCCTCGAAGAGACAGGTGCCCGCGTAGACGAGAGCGGTCTCGGGGGTGGGCATGTTGGGGCTCGGGGGCACCCACGGCAGCCCGGTGTCGTCGAAGAAGTCCGACCGCCGCCACCCCGACATCCGTACGGTCGTCAGCTCCACCGGCCGCTCCCCGAGGAACTCACCGTTGAAGAGCCGCGCCAGCTCCGCCACGGTCATGCCGTGGGCCTGGGCGATCGGCTCCCGGCCCACGAAGGTGGCGAAGGCCGGTTCGAGGACCGGTCCGAGGGCGGCCCGCCCGGTCACCGGATTCGGCCGGTCGAGCACGACGAATCGTTTCCCCGCGAGAACGGCGGCCTTCATGCAGTCGTACAGCGTCCAGATGTAGGTGTAGAACCGGGCCCCGGCGTCCTGGATGTCGAAGACGACCGTGTCCACCCCCGACGCGGTGAAGACATCGGCGAGCGGCCGGCCGCTCTTCAGATAGGTGTCGTACACCGGCAGCCCGGTCGCCGGGTCGTCGTACCGCCCCTCCGAGCCGCCCGCCTGGGCCGTCCCCCGGAAGCCGTGCTCGGGGCCGAAGACCGCGATCAGATCCACCCGTTCGTCGGCGTGCATCACATCGACCACATGGCGGGCGTCGGCGGTGATCCCGGTCGGATTGGTGACCACTCCGACCCGCTGCCCGGACAGCGCGGCGTAACCGCTGTCGGCGAGCCGTTCGAAGCCGGTGCGCACCCGCCGGCCGTGCCGCTCCCCGGCCGCCGCGCCCGGTGCCGCGCTCGCGGCCAGTGCCCCGGCCGCACCGGTGGCGGCCAGCAGTCCCCGTCTGGACAGGCTCATCGGGCTCCCTCCGTACCGCAACTGTCTGTCATGGCCACGCACGCTAGCGCGCCCGGAGCCCCCGGGGAACGATCCCGACGGCACGTCCGCCCTCTTCCGTACGACATACCGACTGGTTAGTGTGCCCCCGGGGGGCCGGTCGCGGAGAGGCGGAGGACGATGGATTCGGTACGGGGCGCGGGTGTGGTGGTCACCGGGGCGGGCGGCGGCATCGGTGCCGCGCTGGCCCGCCGGTTCGCGGCGGCGGGGGCCAGAGTGGTGGTCAACGACCTGGACCCGGAGCGGGCGGCGGCGGTCGCCGCCGGGATCGGGGCGAGCGCCGTCCCCGGCGACGCCTCCGGGATCGTCCCGGCCGCCCGCGAGGCCCTCGGCGGCAGGGTGGACATCTACTGCGCCAACGCCGGACTCGCCTCGCCCGGCGACGCCTTCGCCGGTGAGGAGATCTGGTCGGCGGCCTGGGACGTGAACGTCATGGCCCATGTCCGCGCGGTCCGCGCCCTGCTGCCCGACTGGCTGGAGCGCGGCGGCGGCCGGTTCGTCTCCACCGTCTCCGCCGCCGGACTCCTCACCATGGTGGGCGCCGCCCCCTACAGCGTCACCAAGCACGGCGCGTACGCCTTCGCCGAGTGGCTCTCCCTCACCTACCGCCACCGCGGGCTGAAGGTGCACGCCATCTGTCCGCAGGGTGTGCGCACGGAGATGCTCACCGCGGCCGGATCGGCGGGCGAGCTGGTGCTCGCCCCCACCGCGATCGAGCCGGAGGCTGTCGCGGACGCCCTCTTCGACGGCATCGCCGCGGACCGCTTCCTCGTCCTGCCGCACCCCGAGGTCGCCGGGTTCTACCGCAACCGTGCCGCCGAGCCCGAGGAGTGGCTCACCAGGATGAACGGGCTTCAGCGGAAATGGGAGGACATCTGCGGCTGAGGGCCTCCGGCACTCCGGACGGAACCCGGTCCTGGCCGGATCGCCCGGCCCGCCGAATGGGAAGATCCTCGGGCGGGAGCGGTGTTCCCCGAAGAGATCGTGTATCGGTATCCCAGTGAGAGGTTGGTGGCGGCCCATGGCCAGGACGACGGACGGAGAGGACGGCCCCGTCCCGCAGCGGCTGCTGGCCGCCGCCACCCGGCTCTTCGCCGAGCACGGCTACGACCGCACCTCCGTCCAGGAGATCGTCGAGGCCGCCGGTGTCACCAAGGGCGCCCTCTACCACTACTTCGGCTCCAAGGAGGATCTCCTCCAGGAGGTCTACGCGCGGATGCTGAGGCTCCAGCAGGAGCGGCTCGACGCCTTCGCCGACGCCGACGAGCCGGTGGAGCGCCGGCTGCGGTCCGCCGCCGCGGACGTGGTGGTCACGACCATCGACAACCTCGACGACGCGGCGATCTTCTTCCGCTCGATGCACCACCTCAGCCCCGAGAAGCACAAGCGGGTACGGGCGGAGCGGCGGCGCTACCACGAGCGGTTCCGGGCGCTGGTGGAGGAGGGCCAGGAGGGCGGGGTGTTCTCCTCGGCGACCCCCGCCGACCTGGTGGTGGACTACCACTTCGGCTCGGTCCACCACCTCTCCACCTGGTACCGCCCGAACGGCCCGCTGAGCAAGCAGCAGGTGGCCGACCATCTGGCGGATCTGCTGCTGCGGGCCCTGCGCCCCTGACCGCGCCCGGTCCGGGGCCGCCCGCTCCGTCCGGCTACCGGTGGCGGGCCAGTTCCCGGCGGGCCAGTGAGCGCTGGTGCACCTCGTCCGGGCCGTCCGCCAGCCGCAGTGTCCTGGCCGCCGCCCACAGCTCCGCCAGCGGCGTGTCCTGGCTCACCCCGGCGGCCCCGTGCACCTGCACCGCCCGGTCCAGGATCTCCACCACCGCCCTCGGTGTCGCGATCTTGATCGCCTGGATCTCGGTGTGCGCGCCCCGGTTGCCGGCGGTGTCCATCAGCCAGGCCGTCTTGAGGACCAGCAGCCGCAACTGCTCCACCGTCACCCGCGCGTCGGCGATCCAGTTCCGCACCACCCCCTGATCGGCGAGGGGCTTCCCGAAGGCGGTACGGGACGACGCCCGGCGGCACATCAGCTCGATCGCCCGCTCGGCCATCCCGATCAGCCGCATGCAGTGGTGGATACGGCCGGGGCCCAGCCGCGCCTGCGCGATGGCGAACCCGCCGCCCTCCTCGCCGATCAGCTGGGAGACCGGCACCCGCACCCGGTCGAAGACGATCTCCGCATGGCCGCCGTGCGCGTGGTCCTCGTATCCGTACACCCGCATCGCCCGGCGCACCTCCACGCCGGGAGCGTCGCGCGGCACCAGCACCATCGACTGCCGGCGGCGCGGGTCGGCTCCGTCCGGGGCGGTCTCGCCCATCACGATCAGGACCCGGCAGCCGGGGTTCATCGCGCCGGAGACATACCACTTGCGGCCGGTGATGACATAGTCGTCGCCGTCCCGCTCGATCCGGGTCCGGATGTTGGTCGCGTCCGACGAGGCCACCTCCGGCTCCGTCATCGCGAACGCCGACCGGATCTCGCCCGCCAGCAGCGGCTGGAGCCACCGCTTCCGCTGCCGCTCGTCGCCGAACTGCGCCAGCACCTCCATGTTCCCGGTGTCGGGGGCCGCGCAGTTGGTGGCGGTGGGGGCGAGGTGCGGGCTGCGGCCGGTGATCTCGGCGAGCGGGGCGTACTGGAGATTGGTGAGCCCGGCCCCGTGCTCCCCGTCCGGGAGGAAGAGATTCCACAGCCCCCGCCGGCGCGCCTCCGCCTTCAGCTCGCCGACGACCGCCGGGGTCTCCCAGGGGGAGGCCAGCCGCTCCCGCTGCTCCGCGGCGGTCTCCTCGGCCGGGTGCACCCGCTCCGCCATGAAGGCGAGCAGCCGCTCCCGCAGTTCCTCGGTGCGCGCGTCGAATGCGAAGTCCATGGAGGTGATCAGCCTTCCTTGAGGGTGGTGAGGCCGTGCTCGATGAAGTGGGGGACCACCGCGCCGATGCGGTCGAAGCCGTCGCCGACGGTATGCCCGAGGGTCCAGCGGTAGTGGATGCCCTCCAGGATCACGGCGAGCTTGAACCAGGCGAACGCCGTGTACCAGGGGACGGCCGAGACATCGCGCCCGGAGAGCCGGGCGTACCGCTCGATCAGCTCGGCCGCCGGGGGGTGGCCGGGGGCGCCGGCGGTGGTGCCGACCGGGGAGCCGGGGAGGTCGAGCGGTGTGCTGTACATCGTCAGCAGCCCCAGATCGGTGAGCGGGTCGCCGAGGGTGGACATCTCCCAGTCCAGTACGGCGGTGATCCGGTCGTCGGTGCCGATCAGCGCGTTGTCGAGGCGGTAGTCGCCGTGCACGACGGCGGGCGCGGGGGAGGAGGGGAGCGCCCGGGCGAGCCCGGTGCGCAGCTCCTCGATCCCGGGGAGTCCGCGGTTGCGGGAGGCCTCCAGCTGCTTGCCCCAGCGGCGCAGTTGCCGGTCGAGGAAGCCCTCGGGGCGGCCGAAGCCGCCGAGCCCGACGGCCCCTGGGTCCACGGCGTGCAGCTCGACCAGGGTGTCGAGCAGCCCGAGCACGGCCGCCCGGGTGCGCTCGGGGCCGAGCGGGGCAAGCTGTTCCGCGGTGCGGTAGGGGGTGCCCTCCACGTACTCCATGACGTAGAAGGGCGCGCCGAGCACCGACGCGTCCTCGCAGAGCAGTACGGTCCCCGGCACCGGCACCGGGGTGGCGCGCAGGGCGCTGATGACGCGGTGCTCGCGCTTCATGTCGTGGGCGGTGGCGAGGACATGGCCGAGGGGCGGGCGGCGCACCACCCAGCGGGTGGTGCCGTCGGTGACGGAGTACGTGAGGTTGGACCGCCCGCCCTGGACGAGCCGGGCGCGCAGGGGCCCGCGCGCGAGGCCGGGGTGGTGGAGGTCGAGGTGGTGGCGCAGCCGCGTGGGGTTGAGGCCTGGGGTGGGGCTCTGGCTCATCGGGTACCTCCGGGAGGGGGGACGCAGCGGCCCGCTCATGATGACCGACTGGTCGGTATGCCGTCCACCCCACCGCTCCCCCTGGCCCGAGGCCCTCCTCCGCGCCCGGCCCCCCCGAGCCCTCCCGGCCCGCCTCCGCACTCGGGACAGCCCGACCCCTCCCGGCCCGCCCCCGCACATGACGGATGCCCGCACAACTCCAGCCCGTCTGGGGGCACCTCCCAGAGGCAGCTCTGGGGGAGTTCGAGGACGGCCCCCGCACTCGGGGTGCCCGAGCCGGGCGAATCCCAGCCTGTCCGGCGTTTGAGGACGGACCCTGCACTCGGGGTGCCCGAGCCGAGCGAATCCCAGCCCGTCCGGCGTTTGAGGACGGACCCTGTGCGACAGGTTCCCGCAGGCTGCGGGCCCGAGTCGGGGGCCAGCCCCCGAACCCCCGCTCCTCAATCGCCGGAGGGGCTGGAGTGGTGCTGCTCAGTCGCCGGAGGGGCTGGGGAGTGCGGCTCAATGGCCGGAGGGGCTGGGTGGCGCGGCTCAATCCCCGGCGGGGCTTGGGTGGTGCGGCTCAGTTGCCGGAGGGGCTGGAGTGGTGCTCCTCAGTCGCCGGAGGGGCTGGGGAGTGCGGCTCAATGGCCGGAGGGGCCGAGTGGCGCGGCTCAATCCCCGGCGGGGCCGGATTTCGTGCTTCAGCCCGCCGGGGCCGGGGTTGCCCAGGTGCGGAGGCCGCATGAATCAGCCTGCCTGGGGGCACCTCCCAGAGGCAGCTCTGGGGGAGTTCGAGGACGGACCCCCGGGCCACCGGGACCCGTACCGCGCGGGCCCGCTTCAGAGAACCACCACCACCGCGAACATCGCCAACCCCACCGTGCACCCCACAGCCCCCCAAGCCCCCCCGTACGACAGCGCCCCCGGCGCCACCCCCACCCCCACTCCCAACCCTCTGATCCTCCGGTGCGCCAGCCCCAGAAACCCCAGCCACACCAGCACACTCATCCCCACCGCCACCGTCCCCATCCCACCGGTCCCCCCGCTCACCGCCTGGCGCCCCGCCAGCACCGCCACCACCGTGAAGGCCAGCGTCGTGCGGCGCCAGGCCAGGCGGGTGCGTTCCGGCTGGAGCCCGGGGTCGCGGGCCGGCGGCCCGTCCCCGCTCACGGGCCGCCCTCCCACCCGAAGAGCACGACCACCACCATCGCCACCGCCACCGCGGCGATCACCAGGCTCAGCAGGGCCGGGAAGCGCGACGCCGGCAGGTCCTCGCCCCGCCGCATCGCCCGCTCGCACCGCACCCAGTGGTTGACCGCCCGCAGGGCGCAGAGCACCCCCGCGCCCAGCAGCCCCAGCGCCAGCCCCGCCCGTACCCCCCACCGCAGATCCGGCAGGAACTGGTCCACCGCGAACCCCCCGGCGATGAGCGCCAGCGCGGTGCGCAGCCAGGCCAGGAAGGTCCGTTCGTTGGCGAGCGAGAAGCGGTAGTCCGGGGTCTCGCCCTCCGCCCGCACCCGCCCGGGCGCGAACCACAGTCGCAGGCTGCGCAGGAAGTCGCTCACCCTTCGCACCCTACCCGTGCAGGTCATCGCATGATCAGCCCAGGTCTCGCCGCTCCCGCCGCTCCCCCCGCTCGCGGCGCTCCACCAGCAGCCGGTACGCCGCCATCCCGTCCGGCACCCACTCCCAGGCGCCGAGCCGCTCCGCCAGCTCCTCCTCCGTGAGGAAGGTGTGCCAGGCGACCTCCTCCGGCTGGGGATTCACCGGAAGCGCGCAGCGGACCTCGTACACCGCCGACCACCAGCTCCCGAAGCCCCCGCCCCCCTGCTCCCCGCCGTCCTCGTACAGAAAGGTGAACAGCGGCACGGGCCCCGGCAGCCCCCGCACCCCCAGCTCCTCCTCCGCCTCCCGCAGCGCCGCCGCGTCATAGCTCTCGCCCGCGCCCACCACCCCGCCCACGAACATGTCGTACCGCGAGGGGAAGGTGAGCTTCCCCGCCGTCCGGCGGTGCACGAAGATCCGGTCGTCCGCGTCCCTGGCCAGGATGAACACACAGCGGTGCCGCAGCCCGCGCGCGTAGACCTCGCCCCGGCGGGCCTGTCCCACCACCCGGTCGGACTCGTCGACGACATCGAGTATTTCGTCCGCGGCGCTCATGGAGTCATCCAACACCGTTGACGGGTTACCGGCCCGTACGGAAGATCGGACCGACCGGGGAGACCGCGGAGACGACCCCCGCCGGACAAGGATGGCAACCATGGCGTACGACGCTGATGTGATCGTGATCGGGGCGGGTCTCGCGGGGCTGGTCGCCACGGCGGAGCTGGTGGCCGCGGGGCGCCGGGTCGTTCTGCTCGACCAGGAGCCCGAGCAGTCCATCGGCGGTCAGGCCCACTGGTCCTTCGGCGGACTCTTCCTGGTGGACTCGCCCGAGCAGCGCCGGCTGCGCGTCCGGGACAGCCGGGAACTGGCCCTCCAGGACTGGCTGGGCACCGCCGGCTTCGACCGCGAGGAGGACCACTGGCCGCGCCGCTGGGCCCAGGCGTACGTCGACTTCGCGGCCGGCGAGAAACGCTCCTGGCTGCACTCCCGGGGCGTGCGGTTCTTCCCCGTCGTCGGCTGGGCCGAACGCGGCGGCTACGGGGCGACCGGCCACGGCAACTCCGTACCCCGCTTCCACATCACCTGGGGCACGGGCCCCGGCCTCGTCGCCCCCTTCGAGCGCCGGGTCCGCGAGGGCGTCGCCCGGGGCCTGGTCCAGCTCCGGTTCCGCCACCGGGTCACCGCGCTCGGCACCCACGGGGGCGCCGTCGACACCGTCAGCGGCGAGGTGCTCGAACCGTCCGCCGCCGGGCGCGGCACCCCCAGCGGCCGGGAGGTGGCCGGCGCCTTCGAGCTGCGCGCCCAGGCCGTGATCATCACCTCCGGGGGCATCGGCGGCAACCACGACCTCGTGCGCGCCCAGTGGCCGCCGCGCCTGGGCACCCCGCCCGAGCGGATGCTCTCCGGAGTGCCCGCCCATGTGGACGGGCTGATGCTCGGCATCGCGGAGCGCGCGGGCGCCAGCCACATCAACCGCGACCGGATGTGGCACTACACCGAGGGCATCGGGAACTGGAACCCCGTCTGGGACCGGCACGGCATCCGCATCCTCCCCGGCCCCTCCTCGCTCTGGCTCGACGCCCACGGCAAGCGGCTCCCCGTACCCCTCTTCCCCGGCTTCGACACCCTGGGCACCCTCGAACACATCCTGGGCACCGGGTACGACCACACCTGGTTCGTGCTGAACCAGCGGATCATCGGCAAGGAGTTCGCGCTCTCGGGCTCCGAGCAGAACCCCGATCTCACCGGCCGATCGGTCCGCGGGGTGCTCGGGCGGGCCCGCGCCGACGTGCCGGGCCCGGTGCGGGCGTTCATGGACCACGGCGCGGACTTCGTCGTCGAGCGCGACCTCACCGCCCTGGTGCGCGGGATGAACGCGCTCACCGACGAGCCGCTGATCGAGGAGGCCGAACTGCGCCGCGAGATCACCGCCCGGGACCGGGAGATCCGCAACCCCTTCACCAAGGACCTCCAGATCACCGCCATCCGGGGCGCGCGCGGCTATCTGGGCGACCGGCTCATCCGCACCGCCGCCCCGCACCGGCTCCTGGACCCGGCGGCCGGTCCGCTGATCGCCGTACGGCTGAGCATCCTCACCCGCAAATCGCTCGGCGGGCTGGAGACCGACCTCTCCTCGCGGGTGCTCGACATCGACGGCGAGCCGCTCCAGGGGCTGTACGCGGCGGGGGAGGCGGCCGGGTTCGGCGGCGGCGGGGTGCACGGCTACCGCTCCCTGGAGGGCACCTTCCTCGGCGGCTGTCTCTTCTCGGGCCGGGCGGCCGGCCGCGCGGCGGCGAAGGCCCTCTGAGCCGTACGCCCGCCCGAGCCGCCCACGCGCTGGGCCGTCCACGCGCTGGGCCGTCCACGCGCCGAGCCGCCCACGCCGTCCGCCGGTTCGCGCCGGAGCCCTCCGTGCCCGTCCGCCGCCCCGCGTCCGGACGCGCGAAGGGCCGGCCGGGGCTCATCCGAGCCCCGGCCGGCCCTTCGGCGGTCCTCCGCAGGACGCCGGGTTACAACACCAGCGAGAGCAGCAGCACGAAGACGATGCCGACCACCGAGATGATGGTCTCCATCACCGACCAGGTCTTGATCGTCTGGCCGACGGTCATCCCGAAGTACTCCTTCACCAGCCAGAAGCCCGCGTCGTTCACATGGCTGAAGAAGAGCGAACCGGCGCCGATCGCCAGCACCAGCAGCGCCGACTCCGTGGTGGACATGCCCTCGGCCAGCGGCGCGACCAGACCGGCCGCCGAGATCGTCGCCACCGTCGCCGAACCGGTCGCCAGCCGGATCGCCACCGCGATCAGCCAGGCCAGCAGCAGCGTCGGGATCGCCCAGTTCTCGGAGATGTCCAGGATCATCTGGCCCACGCCGACGTCGATCAGCGTCTGCTTGAAGCCACCGCCCGCGCCGACGATCATCAGCACACCGGCGATCGGGGCGAGCGACTTCTCCACCGTGGACGCCAGCCGGTCCTTGGTGAACCCGGCCGCGGCACCGAGCGTGAACATGCCCACGAGCACGGCGGCGAGCAGCGCGATCATCGGCGAACCGATGATGTCGGTGACCTTCTGCACCGGGTTCTCGGGGTCGTTGACGACGATCTCGACCAGCGCGTTCGAGAGCATCAGCACGACGGGCAGCAGCACCGTGAAGACGGTGGCGCCGAAGCCGGGGCGCTTCTCCAGGTCCTCCGAGGGACGGGCCGGGATCATCTTCTCCGGCGCCTGGATGTCCACCCACCGGGCCGCGTACTTGGCGAAGACCGGACCCGCGATGATCACGGTCGGGATGGAGACCAGCACACCGAGCGCCAGCGTCACCCCGAGGTTGGCGTTGAGCGCGTCGATCGCGACCAGCGGGCCGGGGTGCGGCGGAATCAGTCCGTGCATCACCGAGAGACCGGCGAGCGCGGGGATACCGATCCGCATCAGGGAGTAGTTGCCGCGCTTGGCGACCATCAGCACCACCGGGATCAGCAGCACGATGCCGACCTCGAAGAAGAGCGGCAGACCGATCACCGAGGCGATCAGCACCATCGCCCAGGGCATGGTGCGGCCGTTCGCCTTCGCGAGGATCGTGTCCACGATCTGGTCACCGCCGCCGGAGTCGGCGAGCAGCTTGCCCAGGATCGCGCCGAGCGCGATCAGCACGCCCACCCCGGCGACGGTGGAGCCGAGGCCCTTGGAGAAGGACTCGATGGCCTTGCCGAGCGGCGCCCCGGCGAACGCGCCGAGCGCCAGCGATCCGATGGTCAGGGCGAGAAAGGCGTGCAGCTTGAACTTGGTGATGAGCAGGACGATGACGGCGATGCCCGCGAGGACGGCTATGCCGAGCTGGGCGTTGCCGGCCGAGGTGATCGGCGCTACGGCGTCCGCTGCCAGCATCTCGACGCTGAGACTGGTCACGGTGGTTCCTTAGAGAACAGGGTGAAAGGGACAGTGAGCGGTACGGAGGGAGTGGCTCCGCCGGTGCGGCGCCGGCTAGCTCGCCACACCGCGCAGTGCGGCGAGGGCCCGTGCGGTGATCTCCTCCGGCAGGCCGGAGACATCGACCGAGACTCCGGCCTCGTCCTCCTGGAGCGGCTGGAGCGTGGCGATCTGCGAGTCGAGCAGCGCGGTCGGCATGAAGTGACCCGTGCGCCCCGACATCCGCCGCTCTATCAGCGCGCGGTCGCCGGTGAGGTGGAGGAAGACGGCGTCCGGGGCGGCGGCCCGCAGCCGGTCCCGGTAGGAGCGCTTGAGCGCGGAGCTGGACACCACCCCGCCGAGACCCTGCCGGCTGTGCGCCCACTGCCCGATCGCGTCGAGCCAGGGCCACCGGTCGGAGTCGTCCAGCGGGGTCCCCGCCGACATCTTGGCGATGTTCGCCGGGGGGTGGAAGTCGTCTCCCTCGGCGTAGGGAACGTCCAGGGCTTTGGCGAGCAGGGGGCCGATGGTGGTCTTGCCGGTCCCTGCCACGCCCATCACCACGATGACGTGAGGGGTGCTCATAGATGCCTCGCTGATTCCGTCACACCGGTGCCGACCACGGTGTCGGCATCGGTCCGTGACGCTTACTGAAGCTCATAGGTATGACTTATTCAAGAGTCTGAGACCTAAACGTCACACTTTTTGTTGATGAACTCCGCCCCGTACGCTGTGATCCATGACGACAGCGGGCCAGGGCCTCCACACACAGGTGCTCGACTCCCTCGGCCTCGCCATCACCGCCGGGGCGTATCCGCAGGGCAGTGTCGTGCGCACCGACGAGATCGCCCAGCGCTTCGATGTCTCGCGCACGGTCGTCCGTGAGGTGATCCGGGTCCTGGAGTCGATGCATCTGGTCGAGTCCCGGCGCAGGGTCGGGGTGACGGTCCGCGCCATCGAGGAGTGGAACGTCTACGACCCGCAGGTCATCCGCTGGCGGCTGGCCGGCACCGACCGGCCCCGGCAGCTGCGCTCGCTGACCGTGCTGCGGTCGGCCGTGGAGCCCGTCGCGGCCGGGCTCGCCGCCCTGCACGCCACCCCCGAGCAGTGCGCCGAGCTCACCGAGTGCGCCCTCGGGATGGTCGCCACCTCGCGCGGGAACCGGCTGGAGGAGTACCTCCGGCACGACATCGCCTTCCACCGGGTGGTGCTCAACGCCTCCGGCAATGAGATGTTCGCCCGGCTCGGCGATGTGGTCGCCGAGATCCTCACCGGCCGCACCCACCACCAGGTGATGTTCGACGACCCGGACCCGGCCGCCGTGACCCTGCACGTCCAGGTGGCCGAGGCGGTCCGCGAGGGCGACGCGGCGAGAGCCGAGACCATCACCAGAGAGATCGCGGTGGGGGCGCTCGCCGAGCTGGACGTGCTCGCTCCGGACCCGTCCACCGGCTGACCCGCCGCCTTTCCCCGGCGGCCGGCCCCGCCCCTCCCCGCGCCCCGGCCCCGCCCCTCCCCTCCCCTCCCCTCCCCTCCCCGCGAGGCTCTCCCCGCGAGGCCCGGCGGGCCCCCTCCCCGCGCCCCGGCCCCGCCCCT
>NZ_JBEOYB010000032.1:0-85693 GCF_040296845.1 Streptomyces sp. NPDC001985 | reverse complement strand
CCGTCACCACCGACGACGCCATCCTCATCGGCTACGCCGCCAAGGCCCCCGACGCCTCACGGCCTGCCGGGACCCCGCTCCACCGTCAGCCGCACCTCGAACGACGCATCGGCACCCGCCCCGGAACCCACCACCCCGTCACCGGGCGCCGGAGTCAGCCCGAAGGTGACCTCCAGGCCGGAGATCTGCCAGCCGTCGCTGTCCGGCGTACCGGCCAGTGAACGGCGGGCGGCCTCGGACGCGTGGTGAATGGCCTCCGCCATGCCGGCGCTGCCCTCCGGGAGAACGGGTTCCGTCCCCCGCGCTACGGTCTCGACCCTGACCACGGTCATCGTGAGGCTTCTCCCAGATCCAGATGAGGAACGGACGCACGGACGGCACCGATGGCCGACAGCCTAGCGACGCGGCGCACCCCGCAGGACCCCTTCGCCGGACACCCTCGGGCACCGCTGCCCCTCAGCGGTACAGGGCGTCCACCTCGGCGGCGTACACCTCCTCGATCGCCCGCCGCCGCAGCTTCAGCGACGGGGTGAGCAGCCCGTGCTCCTCGCCGAACGGACGCGCCAGAATCCGGAACGTGCGGATCGCCTCCGGCTGCGACACCAGGGTGTTCGCCGCGACCACCGCCCGCCGGATCTCCTTCTCCAGCGCCGGGTCCCGCACCAGGCGCGCGGGCGGCAGCGCAGGCTGCCGGCGCATCGCCAGCCAGTGCGCCACCGCCTCCTGGTCGAGCGTCACCAGCGCCGCCACGAACGGCCTGCCGTCGCCGACCACAAGGCACTGCGCCACCAGCGGATGGGAGCGCACCCGCTCCTCCAGCCGCACCGGCGACACACTCCGCCCGCCCGATGTCACCAGCACCTCCTTCTTCCGGCCGGTGATCGTCAGATAGCCGTCGGCGTCCAGGGAACCGAGATCCCCCGTGGCCAGCCAGCCGTCGTGCAGCGCCGCCGAGGTCGCCTTCGGATCGCCCAGATACCCGGAGAAGACATGCGCGCCGTGCAGCCACACCTCGCCGTCGTCCGCGATGTGCACCGTCGTCCCCGGGATCGGCCGCCCCGCCGTGCCGAACCGGGGGCGCTCGGGCGGGTTCGCCGTCGCCGCGGCCGTCGACTCGGTGAGCCCGTACCCCTCGAAGACGGTGATCCCCGCCCCCTCGAAGAACAGCCCCAGCCGCCGGTCCATCCCCGAGCCCCCGGACATCGCGTACCGCAGCCGGCCCCCCAGCGCCTCCCGCAGCTTCCCGTACACCGACCGGTCGAAGAGCTGGTGCTGCACCCGCAGCCCCGCCGACGGGCCGGGGCCGAGGCCGAACGCCCGGTGCTCGCGGGCCTCCGCGTGGCGCACCGCCACCTCCACGGCCCGTTCGAAGGGGCCCGCCCGCCCCTCGCTCTCGGCCCGGCGCCGGGCGGCGTGGAAGATCTGCTCGAAGACATCGGGGACGGCCATGAAGAACGTCGGCCGGAACGCCGCCAGGTCCGCCGCCGGCGCACCCGTGCCCGTGCCCGTGCCCACCAGTGGCCGGTGGCCGAATCTGACCCGGCCGCGCACCGCCGCGACCTCCACCACGCGGCCGAGCACATGCGCCAGCGGCAGGAGGAGCAGCGTCGACGGCTCGTCCCCGGGCCGGGCGCGGAAGAGCGACTCCCAGCGCCCGGTGAGGGTGTCGCTCTCGAACATCAGATTGGCGTGGGTGATCACACAGCCCTTGGGCCGGCCGGTGGTCCCCGAGGTGTAGATCACGGTGGCGGTGGAGTCCGGGGTCACCGCCCGCCGGTGCCGGTGCACCACCTCGTCGTCGATGTGCGCCCCGGACGCCATGAGCCCGGCGACCGCGCCGGTGTCCAACTGCCACAGCCGCTTCAGCAGCGGCAGCCGGTCCACCACCGAACCGACCGTCATCGCGTGGTCCTCGTGCTCCACCACACAGGCCGACACCCCGGCGTCGTACAGCGTCCACAGCACCTGCTCGGCCGACGCGGTCGGATAGACCGGCACCGACTGCGCGCCGACGGTCCAGATCGCGAAGTCGAAGAGGGTCCACTCGTAGCGCGTACGGCACATCAGCGCCACCCGGTCCCCGAACCGCACCCCGCCCGCCAGCAGCCCCTTGGCCAGCGCCAGCACCTCGTCGCGGAAGGCGGCGGAGCTGAGATCCCGCCACCGGCCGGAGCCGTCCTCGCGCGCCAGGGCGATACGGTCCGGGTCGCGCTCGGCGTGGTCGAAGACCGCGTCGGCCACTCCGCCGACCAGCGGTGCCGCGTGCAGAGGAGGGACGGTGAACTCGCGCAAGGGCCTGCTCCTTGTGGTGCTCAGCACAGCGCCGCGACGGTATCCCACCCGGTTGCCGGGCCCATGGGGCGTCCGGGCGCCGGGTACCCGGGGCGGTACCGCCGGTTCAGGGAAGAAATCCGGTCACATGGGGAAGGTGCGGACAGGGTTCTGACTGGTCGGTACGTGGGCGGGGACGGAATCTCCACGGAATCCCTACGGTGCGCACACTGTCGCTTTACCATTTCCGGAGGATTTGGTCCATACCTTTTTCGGAAGTCCTCGCCGCCGGGGGAGCGCCGGGCGTGCTGTCCGCAGGGGCGCCGGACTGAGACGATCATCCGGTGACCTCGCCCGCGATACGCCCCTTCCGCAGCCGCCCCTGCACCCTCGTCGTCTGCCGGGGCTGCTGCTGCGGCAGCGCCCGCAAACACCCCGGCACCGACCACGACGGCCAGCTGGCCCGGCTGCGGGAGGCCGCCGCGGCCTCCGGCGGCCGGATCGAGGTACGCACCACCGACTGTCTCGGGCCCTGCGCCCAGGCCAATGTGATCGTGGTTCAGCCCTCGGCCGAGGGCCGGCGCCGGGGAGCGCGCGCCACCTGGATCGGCTGGGCGCTCGACGACGACGCCGTGGACGACCTGCTGGAGTGGGTGAGGGCGGGCGGCCCCGGCCTCGCCGAGCCGCCCGCGACACTCGCCCTCCAGACCATCCCGGCCCCGCTGCCCAAGGCCGCGCGCCGCTGAGCCCCCGGACATCCCGCCGCCGGCGGCCGGGCTTCCCACCGCGTGGCCTCCCACCGCCGGGCCTCCGGCGGCGGGGCCTCCACCGCCGGGCCGGGCGGCCTCCGGCAGCCGCCGCCGGGGCCGCCGGCCCGGGACCGTACGCCCCGGGCCGGCTCCGCCGGGTCCCTCAGACGCCCCCGCCGTCCAGCACGACGCGCTCCTGCCCCGCGTACACATTCATCGAGGCACCGCGCAGAAACCCCACCAGGGTCAGCCCGCTCTCCACCGCGAGATCCACCGCCAGCGACGACGGAGCCGACACCGACGCCAGCACCGGCACCCCCGCCATCACCGCCTTCTGCGCCAGCTCGAACGACGCCCGCCCCGACACCAGCAGCACCACCCGGGACAGCGGCAGCCCGCCGTTCCGCAGCGCCCGGCCGATCAGCTTGTCCACGGCGTTGTGCCGGCCGACGTCCTCCCGCGCGTCCAGCAGCTCGCCCTCCACCGAGAAGAGCGCCGCCGCGTGCAGCCCCCCGGTGCGGTCGAAGACCCGCTGTGCCTCCCGCAGCCGGTCCGGCAGCGCGCTGAGCAGAGCGGGCCGCACCCGCACCGGCGGCACATCCGCGACCGGATGGCGGGTCGCCGTCCGCACGGCGTCGAGACTGGCCTTGCCGCACAGCCCGCACGACGAGGTGGTGTACACATTCCGCTCCAGCGTGATGTCCGGAACCGGCACCCCCGCCGCCAGCCGCACATCCACCACGTTGTAGGTGTTCACCCCGTCCGCCGTCGCCCCCGCGCAGTACGTGATCGACCGCACCTCCCCGGCCTCGCCGATCACCCCCTCACTGACCAGGAAACCCGCCGCCAGCGCGAAGTCGTCCCCCGGGGTGCGCATGGTGATCGCGAGCGGTCTGCCGTTCAGCCGGATCTCCAGCGGCTCCTCCGCCACCAGCGTGTCGGGGCGGGCGGAGACCACACCGTCCCGGATGCGGAGGGTGCGGCGGCGCTCGGTGACGCGTCCCATGATGTTCCGTATCCGATCCGTCGGCGAAGCGCTGCGGGCCGTACCATTCTCCCCCCGCGGCACGCCCCCGGCGGCCGGGGGCGTCGCACGGGCCGTGCCACACTTACGGAAGCTCCAAATTCCAGGGGCTGAATCCTGTCGGATCACCTGCCGTCGTACCGGTTGGTAGCAGCGAACACTTGGGCATTCCACTGCCCGCACGGAGGGGGTCCGCACATGACCGGCTCACGAATCACCGCCCTCGGGCACTATCAGCCCGCCGGAGTCCTCACCAACGGGGACCTGGCGGCCCTGGTCGACACCAGCGACGAATGGATTCGCACCCGCGTCGGCATCACGACCCGGCACCGGGCCGCCGACGACGAACCCGTCGACGAGCTGGCCGCGCACGCCGCGGCCAAGGCGCTCGCCTCCGCCGGCCTCACGCCGCAGGACATCGGCATGGTCCTGGTCGCGACCTCCACCGCGATCGACCGCTCCCCGAACACCGCCGCCCGCGTCGCCGCCCGCCTCGGCATGGAGTCGCCGGCCGTGATGGACGTGAACGTGGTCTGCGCCGGGTTCACCCACGCCCTCGCCACCGCCGACCACACCGTGCGGGCCGGTGCCGCCGAGCGGGTCCTGGTGATCGGCGCCGACAAGATGACCGCCGTGACCGACTGGACCGACCGCACCACCTGCGTCCTGGTCGGGGACGGCGCGGGCGCCGCCGTCGTCGAGGCCGTCCCGGACGGCGAGGAGCCCGGTATCGGCCCCGTGCTGTGGGGCTCGGTCCCCGCCATGGGCCACGCCGTGCGCATCGAGGGCACCCCGCCGCGCTTCGCCCAGGAGGGCCAGACCGTCTACCGCTGGGCCACCACCCAGCTGCCGCCCATCGCCCGCAAGGTCTGCGAGCGCGCCGGGGTGCGCCCCGACGAGCTGGCCGCCGTCGTCCTCCACCAGGCGAACCTGCGGATCATCGAGCCCGTCGCGCAGAAGATCGGGGCGGTCAACGCCGTCATCGCCCGGGACGTGGTCGAGTCGGGCAACACCTCCGCCGCCTCCATCCCGCTCGCCCTCGCCAAGCTGGTCGAACGCGGGGAGATCACCTCCGGCGACCCGGTGCTGCTCTTCGGCTTCGGCGGCAATCTCTCCTACGCGGGTCAGATCATCCGCTGCCCGTGAGCCGGCCCCGTGAGCCGGCCCGGTGAGCCGGTCCGGTGAGGCCGCCCGCGAGACGGCGGAACCCGGGACGCCCGCCCGCGAGACGCCCGCCCGTGAGACGGCGGCCCGCGACACGGCCCGCGCCGGTGCCCTCGCTGGGCCCGTGCGCCCGGCCCGGACTGCCCCGTGACCGGCCCCGGGGGAGACTGGGGACCATGACCGCTGTGAGAAGCGCGGGGCTCCTGCTGTTCCGGGGGCGGGGCGACGGCATCGAGGTCCTCATCGGACACATGGGCGGCCCCTACTGGGCGGCCCGCGACGAACAGTCCTGGTCGGTCCCCAAGGGGCAGTACACCCCCGAGGAGGAACCGGCCGCGGCGGCCCGCCGGGAGTTCGAGGAGGAACTGGGACTCGCACCGCCCGAGGGCGAGTGGCTCCCTCTCGGCGAGGCCCGCCAGCCCGGTGGCAAGGTCGTCACCCTCTGGGCCCTCGCCGCCGACCTCGACATCTCCCTCGTGGTGCCGGGCACCTTCACCATGGAGTGGCCCCCGCGCTCGGGCCGCCTCCAGGAGTTCCCCGAGATCGACCGGGTCGGATGGTTCGGCCTCGACGAGGCCCGCACCCGGCTGGTCAAGGGCCAGCGGATCTTCCTCGACCGGCTGGCGGAGCTGCCCGCGGCGGCCGGCCGGGAGTGAGAGAACCTCCGGGAACACCCTGACCCGCCACCACGCCTCCGGCTTTGTCCCGAGTGTGGAAGAAGTTGCACCGGAACTCTGCTCAAGTTCTTCCCACTCCGTCAAAGCGCTGCTACGTTCCCCTCCAGAGCCGGATCACCCGCGAGCCGCACGGGGTCTCCCCTGACGAAGGCCCGGGGAAGGGAGGGGCAGTTGAGACGCATGACCGCTCGACCCGCCAACGCTCACCAGGCCCGGCTGCTGAAGCTGCTGCGCGACGGAGGGCCCAACTCCCGGGCACAGCTCGGCGATCTCGTCGACCTCTCCCGCTCCAAACTCGCCGTCGAGGTCGACCGGCTGCTGGAGACCGGGCTCATCGTCGCCGACGGACTCGCCGCCTCACGCGGCGGCCGGCGCTCCCACAACATCCGGCTCGCGCCCGGACTGCGCTTCCTCGGCGTCGACATCGGCGCCACCTCCATCGACGTCGCGGTCACCAACGCGGAACTGGAGGTACTCGGCCACCTCAACCACCCCATGGACGTCCGCGAGGGACCCGTCGCCGTCTTCGAACAGGCCCTGTCGATGGCGGCCAAACTCAAGGCCACCGGAATCGCCGAGGGCTTCGACGGCGCCGGTATCGGCGTCCCCGGGCCCGTCCGCTTCCCCGAGGGCGTCCCCGTCGCACCCCCGATCATGCCCGGCTGGGACGGATTCCCGGTACGCGAGGCCCTCAGCCAGGATCTCGGCTGCCCGGTCATGGTCGACAACGATGTGAACCTCATGGCGATGGGGGAGCAGCACGCCGGTGTCGCCCGCTCCGTCGCCGACTTCCTCTGCGTCAAGATCGGCACCGGCATCGGCTGCGGCATCGTCGTCGGCGGCCAGGTCTACCGGGGGACGACGGGCAGCGCCGGCGACATCGGCCATATCCAGGTCGACCCCGGGGGCCGCCCCTGCGCCTGCGGCAACAGGGGCTGTCTGGAAGCGCACTTCAGCGGCGCCGCGCTCGCCCGCGACGCCGAGGAGGCCGCCCGCTCCGGCCGCTCCCCGGAACTCGCCGAACGGCTCGCGGCGGCGGGCGCGCTCACCGCCGTCGACGTGGCCGCCGCCGCGGCGGCCGGTGACACCACCGCGCTCGACCTCATCCGCGAGGGCGGCAACCGCGTCGGCCAGGTCATCGCCGGGCTCGTCAGCTTCTTCAACCCCGGGCTCGTGGTGATCGGCGGCGGGGTCACCGGCCTCGGCCACACCCTCCTCGCCAGCGTGCGCACCCAGGTCTACCGCCAGTCGCTGCCCCTGGCGACCGGCAACCTCCCCATCGTCCTCGGCGAACTGGGCCAGATCGCCGGCGTCACCGGCGCCGCCCGCCTCATCAGCGACCACCTCTTCTCCCCGGCCTGACCCTCCACCCCGACCCCGCCCGGCACCCTCTCCCCGTCCAGCGTCCTGAGCCCGTCCGGCGTGTGAGGCCGGACCGTCGCCCCGGGGCTCCCGAGCACGACCGGCCCCGGGCCAACCGCCCCTGATCCGCCCGGTACCCTCCGCCCGTCCAGCGCCCTGAGCCCGTCCGGCGATCGAGGACGACCCGAGCCCCGGGCTCCCCGAGGACAACCGCACCCGCACCCGCACCCGCACCCCGAGCCCACCCCACCCCGGCCAGAGGGGACCCACATGCCCCCACCTCTTCTCACCATGTCCGCCATCACCAAATCCTTCCCCGGCGTCCGCGCGCTCGACGGCGTCGACCTGGAAGTCCACGCCGGCACCGTCCACTGCCTCCTCGGCCAGAACGGCGCCGGCAAATCCACCCTCATCAAGGTCCTCGCCGGCGCCCACCAACCCGACAGCGGCACCATCACCTGGTGCGGCACCGAGGTCTCCCTCCCCTCGCCCCTCGCCGCCATGCGGCTCGGCATCGCCACCATCTACCAGGAACTCGACCTCGTCGAAGGGCTCTCCGTCGCCGAGAACGTGTATCTCGGCCACGAACCCACCACCGCCGGATTCCTCATCCGGAGCAAGGACGCCCGCGCCGCCACCGCCCGGCTCCTCGCCCGCCTCGGCCACCCCGGGATCGAACCCGGCCGGCTCGTCGGCGACCTCCCCGCCGCCCAGCGGCAGATCGTCTCCATGGCCCGCGCCCTCTCCCACGACGTCCGCCTCATCGTCATGGACGAGCCCTCCGCCGCCCTCGACCCCGACGAGGTCGACAACCTCTTCCGCACCGTCGCCGACCTCACCGCCGACGGCGTCGCCGTCATCCACATCTCCCACCGCCTGGAGGAGATCCGGCGCATCGGCGACCAGGTCACCGTCCTCAAGGACGGCCGCGCCGTCGCCGGCGGACTCCCCGCCAGAACCACCCCCACCCGCGACATCGTCGCCCTGATGACCGGCCGCAATGTCGAGTACGTCTTCCCGGAGCGCCCCCGGCGCCCCGCCCCGCCGGACCACCCCGCCCCGCCGGACCACCCCGCCCCGCAGGGCAGCCCCGTCCCGCAGGGCCACGCCGTACAGCCGGACCACGCCGTACAGCCGGGCCGCCCCGCCCCGCCGGAGCCCGCCGCTCCCGTCGTGCCCCCCGTCCTCACCGTCCAAGGGCTCACCAGGAAGGGCGAGTTCACCCCCCTCGACCTCGAACTGCGGCCCGGCGAGATCGTCGGCCTCGCCGGACTCGTCGGCTCCGGCCGCTCCGAGATCCTGGAGACCGTCTACGGAGCCCGCAAACCCACCGCGGGACGCGTCCTCGTCGACGGCAGACCCCTGCGCCCCGGCAGCGTGCGCGCCGCCGTCGCCGCCGGAATCGGACTCGCCCCCGAGGAACGCAAGGCCCAGGGCCTCCTCCTCATCGAATCCGTCACCCGCAATGTCACCCTCTCCTCCCTCGCCCGCTTCTCCCGGGCCGGCTGGCTCGACCGCGCCGCCGAACGCGCCGCCGCGCAGCAGGCCACCAGGGAACTCTCCCTGCGCCCCGACAACCCGGACGCCCGCATCCGTACCCTCTCCGGCGGCAACCAGCAGAAAGCGGTACTCGCCCGCTGGCTGCTGCGCGGCTGCCGCGTCCTGCTCCTCGACGAACCCACCCGGGGCGTCGACGTCGGAGCGCGCGCCGAGCTGTACGCGGTGATCCGCCGGCTCGCGGACGAGGGCCTGGCCGTCCTTCTCGTCTCCAGCGAGGTGCCCGAGGTCCTGGGCCTCGCCGACCGGGTGCTGGTGCTGCGCGAAGGCACCGTGGTGCACACCGCCGACGCCCGCGACCTCGACGAGCACCGCGTACTCGACCTTGTGATGGAAGGGAGCCCGACGGCATGACGCAGCCAGCCCCCGCGGCACGCCAGGACGCGGCCGCGGACCTCACGAAGACACCCCCGGCCCCCGGCCCCCGGCGCCCCGCGCTCGGAGTGCGCGCCGATGTCCGCACCCTGTCGCTCCTCGGTGTCCTCGCCGCCCTCGTCGCCGTCGGCGGCCTCACCCGGCCGGACGAGTTCCTCGCCACCAGCAATCTGCAACTCGTCCTCACCCAGGCGTCCATCATCGGCGTCGTCACCGTCGGCATGACCTTCGTCATCACCAGCGGCGGCATCGACCTGTCCGTCGGCGCGATCGTCGCCCTCGCGTCCGTCTGGGCCACCACCGTCGCCACCCAGGAGTACGGCTTCGCCGGAATCCTCTTCACCGCCGTCGCCGTCGGCCTCGGCTGCGGACTCGTCAACGGGCTGCTGATCGCCTACGGAGGGATGGTGCCGTTCATCGCCACCATCGCGATGCTCGCCTCGGCCCGCGGGCTCGCCCTCCAGATCACCGACGGCAAGACCCAGATCGTCACCGTCGAGTCCGTACTCGACCTCGGTGTCAAGGACGCCCACATCCTCGGCGTCCCCCCGCTGGTCCTGGTCTTCGCGGCCGTCGTCCTCGTCGGCTGGCTGCTGCTCAACCGCACGACCTTCGGCCGCCGCACCTTCGCCGTCGGCGGCAACGCCGAGGCCGCCCGGCTCGCCGGCATCGACATCCGCCGCCAGCGGCTCTCCCTCTATCTGCTCTCCGGGCTCTGCTGCGGCATCGCCGCCTTCATGCTGATCATCCTCTCCGGGTCGGGCCAGAACACCAACGGCAACCTCTACGAACTCGACGCCATCGCCGCCGCCATCATCGGCGGCACCCTCCTCAGCGGCGGCCGGGGCACCATCGCCGGCTCCGTGCTCGGCGTACTGATCTTCACCACGATCACCAATATCTTCGCCCTCAACAACCTGGAGAGCGCGGTCCAGCAGATCGCCAAGGGCGCCATCATCGTCGTCGCGGTCCTGGTCCAGCACCGCACCCTGCGCGGCAGCGGAGACGCCTGACCCCGCCGCCCCCGCCCCGCTCGCCCCACCCGTACACCCACTTCCCACCGAAGGGCCGGTTCCGCCATGCCACAGAGCCCCGTACCCAGCCGCAGAGGACTCCTCCTCGGAGGCGCCGCCGTCTCCGCGGGCGCCGTGCTCACCGCCTGCACCAGCAACGAACCCGCCGACAGGAAGCCCGCCGCCGACAGCGCCCCCGTCGCCGACGACAAGCCCGGCAAGGCCGTCACCATCGGCTTCGCCGGCCCCCAGGCCGACCACGGCTGGCTCAACGCCATCAACGACAACGCCCGCTCACGGGCGAAGAAGTACTCCGATGTCACCCTGGAGATCACCGAGGGCTCCAACGACACCGCCGCCCAGATCGGACAGATCCAGACCCTGATCAACAAGAAGGTCGACGTCCTCGTGATCCTCCCCGCCGACGGCAAGGCCCTCACCCAGGTCGGCCTCCAGGCCATGAAGGCGGGCATCCCCGTCATCAACCTGGACCGCGTCTTCGCCTCCCCGCAGTCCTACCGCTGCTGGATCGGCGGCGACAACTACGGCATGGGCCTCAACGCCGGCCGCTACATCGGAGAACGGCTCAAGGGCAAGGCCGGCGCCAAGGTCATCGAACTCGCCGGCGTCGACAGCCTCGAACTCACCAAACAGCGCACCCAGGGCTTCGACGACGCCCTCAAGAACTACCCCAACATCAAGAAGGTCGCCCGCCAGGCCGCCGACTTCACCGTCGAGTCCGGTCAGGCGAAGATGGCGCAGCTGCTCCAGGCCCAGAGCGGCTTCGACGCCCTGTGGAACCACGACGACGACCAGGGCGTCGGAGCGCTCCGCGCCATCGCCCAGGCCGGCCGCGAGGACTTCGTCATGGTCGGCGGCGCCGGAGCCAAATCCGCCATGGACGCCATCAAGGCCGACAACAGCGTCCTCAAGGCCACCGTGCTCTACCCGCCGACGATGTCCGCGTCCGCCATCGACATCGCCCGCGCCGTCGCCCAGGGCAAGGGCATCGGCGGCATGTCCGAACTGGAGATCCCCGCCACCATCACCCTGTACTCGGCCGTCGTCACCAAGGACAACGTCGACCAGTACCTGCCCACCGGCTTCATCTGAGCGGCACGCCCGCCCCGCGCCGAGCAGACCGACGAGGAGGAATCCGTATGGAACAGACCGACAGCGAGGCCGTACCCCCACCGCCACCGCTCGGTGTCGGCCTGGTCGGATACGCGTTCATGGGAGCCGCCCACTCACAGGGCTGGCGCACCGTGTCCCGCGTCTTCGACCTGCCGCTGCGGCCGGTGCTCGCCGCCATCGCCGGCCGCGACCGCACCGCCGTGCGCGCCGCCGCCGGACGCCACGGCTGGGCCGCCGCCGAGACCGACTGGCGCGACCTCATCGCCCGGGACGATGTGCAGCTCGTCGACATCTGCACCCCGGGCGACCTCCACGCGGAGATCGCCATCGCGGCCCTGGAGGCGGGCAAACACGTCCTGTGCGAGAAACCCCTCGCCAACACCGTCGCCGAGGCCGAGGCCATGGCCGCCGCCGCCGACCGGGCCCGCCCCCGCGGCCAGATCGCCATGACCGGCTTCAACTACCGGCGCGTACCCGCCATCGCCCACGCCCGCCGGCTCATCGCCGACGGCCGTCTCGGCACCCTGCGCCATCTGCGCTTCACCTACCTCCAGGACTGGCTGGTCGACCCCGGCGCCCCCCTCACCTGGCGGCTGGTCCGCGAACACGCCGGCTCCGGCGCGCTCGGCGACCTCGGCGCCCATATCGTCGACCTCGCCCAGCACCTCGCCGGGGAGCATCTGACCGGCGTCAGCGCGCTCACCGAGACCTTCGTACGGGAACGCCCGCTGCCCGCGGGCACCCCGGGCGCCCCCGGCACCGGCACCGTCACCGTCGACGACGCGGCCCTCTTCCACGGGCGCCTCGCCTCCGGAGCGCTCGCCTCCTTCGAGGCCACCCGCATGGCGTCCGGCCGCAAGAACGCCCTCCGCTTCGAGATCAACGGCGAACGCGGCTCCCTCGCCTTCGACCTCGAACGCCTCAACGAACTCTCCTTCCACGACCACACCGAACCCGCCGCCTCCTCCGGCTTCCGGCGCATTCTCGTCACCGAACCCGACCACCCCTACCTCCGGGCCTGGTGGCCCCCCGGGCACGCGCTCGGCTACGAACACACCTTCACCCACCAGGCCCGCGACCTGATCGAAGCCATCGCCGGACGCACCGACCCCGCGCCCACCTTCGCGGACGGCCTCCAGGTCCAGCGGGTCCTGGCCGCCGTGGAGGAGAGCGCCGAGAAGAACTCCGTCCATACCCCCGTACCGCCACAGCTCTGACCAGCGCGGGCCACCACCCGCACGGACCGAGGGAGGCGAGGGCACCATGCCCCGTCCGTTCACACTCTTCACCGGCCAGTGGGCCGACCTCCCGTTGGAGGAGGTGTGCCGGCTCGCCCGGGACTTCGGCTACGACGGCCTGGAACTCGCCTGCTGGGGCGACCACTTCGACGTCCCCCGGGCCCTCGCCGAACCCGGCTACCTCGCCGGGCGCCACGCACTGCTGGAGAAGTACGGCCTGCGCTGCTGGGCCATCTCCAACCACCTCGTCGGACAGGCCGTCTGCGACCACCCCATCGACGAACGCCACCAGGGCATCCTGCCCGCCAGGATCTGGGGCGACGGCGAACCCGAAGGCGTACGCGGGCGGGCCGCCGACGAACTCCGGGACACCGCGCGGGCCGCCGCCGCCTTCGGAGTGCGCACCGTCGTCGGATTCACCGGCTCCTCCATCTGGCATCTGGTCGCCATGTTCCCGCCCGTGCCCCAGACCATGATCGACCGTGGGTACGAGGACTTCGCCGACCGGTGGAACCCCATCCTCGACGTCTTCGACACCGAAGGAGTCCGCTTCGCCCACGAGGTCCACCCCGGCGAGATCGCCTACGACTACTGGACCACCCGCCAGGCCCTCACCGCCCTCGCCGACCGCCCCGCCTTCGGGCTGAACTTCGACCCCAGCCACTTCGTCTGGCAGGACCTCGACCCCGTCGGCTTCCTCTACGACTTCCGCGACCGGATCTACCACGTCGACTGCAAGGAATCCCGCAAACGGCTCGACGGCCGCAACGGGCGCCTCGGCTCCCATCTGCCCTGGGGCGACCCCCGCCGGGGCTGGGACTTCGTCTCCGCCGGACACGGCGACGTCCCCTGGGAGGACGTCTTCCGGATGCTGCGCTCCATCGGCTACGACGGGCCCGTCTCGGTGGAGTGGGAGGACGCCGGGATGGACCGGCTCACCGGCGCGCCCGAGGCCCTCGCCCATCTGAAGCAGTTCGACTTCGACCCCCCGGCCGCTGCTTTCGACGCCGCCTTCGGCAGCGGCCGGTAACCGGCCACAGCCGCACCACCGCAGGTCACGGCCCGGTGGCCCGATCCGCCGCCGGGTCGGTCCGCCCTGCCCGGAACCCCTTTGTCCCGCCGAGAGCGGAAGCCGAACCCGTCTCCCGCACAAGGGGTTTCCGATCCGGACGTACCCGTCTACCGTCCCAGATGTGTACAGCACTGAGGTGGTCCCCGGTGTGACGGCGCACTCCGGTTCCACGGCACCCCCCGCCCGTTCAACCGGTCCATTCCGGAGGAAAACGTGCACTCGACTCTGCCCCCGAACCGCCCCGCCCGCAGGACAAGATCCCGAGCCCGCACCGCGCTCGCCCTCCTCACCGGCACGCTCCTCGCGGCCACCACCGTCGTCCTCGCCCCCGCGCAGGCCGCCGCCGAGCCTCCCGCCCGCGCCGCCGCGCAAACGGACACCCGCGCCGCCGCACAAGCGGACACCCGGACTGCCGCGCACACGGGCGTCCGCGCCTCGGCGGAATCCGCACCGGACCCCGCAGCCGAGGAATTCCAGCAGGTCACCCTCGCCAAGGGCGCCGCCGAAACCGGCGAACCCATCTCGCTGGCCGTCCTCCCGGACCGCAGCGTCCTGCACACCTCCCGCAACGGCGAACTGCGGATCACCGACAGCGCGGGCAACACCCGGCTCGCCGGCTCCCTCCCCGTCTACACCCACGACGAGGAGGGCCTCCAGGGCATCGGCCTCGACCCCCGCTTCAGCGAGAACCGCTTCGTCTACCTCTACTACGCGCCGAAGCTCGACACCCCCGCCGGTGACGCCCCCGCCGACGGAACCGCGGCCGACTTCGCCCCCTTCGACGGCGTCAACCGGCTCTCGCGCTTCGTGCTCAAGGCCGACGGCACACTCGACAACGCCAGCGAGAAGAAGATCCTCGACGTTCCGGCGACCCGCGGCATCTGCTGCCACGTCGGCGGCGATATCGACTTCGACGCCCAGGGCAATCTCTATCTGTCGACCGGCGACGACTCCAACCCCTTCGCCTCCGACGGATACACCCCCGTCGACGACCGCCCCGGCCGCAACCCCGCGTACGACGCGCGCCGCACCTCCGGCAACACCAACGACCTCCGCGGCAAGATCCTCCGCATCAAGGTCGCCGACGACGGCTCCTACACCGTCCCCGAAGGGAACCTCTTCGCGCCCGGCACGGACAGGACCCGGCCCGAGATCTACGCCATGGGCCTCCGCAACCCCTTCCGCTTCAGCGTCGACCGCAAGACCGGCCACCTCTACGTCGGCGAGTACGGCCCCGACGCCGCCGCCGCCGACCCCGCACGCGGCCCCGCGGGCAAGGTCGGCTTCCTCCGCGTCACCCAGCCCGTCAACTTCGGCTGGCCCTTCTGCAGCACCGCCGGCGAGCCCTACACCGACTACGACTTCGCCACCAAGACCCCCGGCGCCACCTTCGACTGCGCCGCCCCCCGCAACGAATCCCCCCACAACACCGGGCTCACCGAGCTGCCCGCCGCGCAGAAGGCATGGATTCCCTACAACGGGGGCTCCGTGCCCGCCTTCGGCACCGGCTCCGAATCACCCATGGGCGGACCCGTCTACCGCTACGACCCGGAGAACCCCTCCCCGGTCAAATTCCCCGAAGCCTACGACGGCGACTTCTTCGCCGGGGAATTCGGCCGCCGCTGGATCAAACGCATCGAACAGGGCACGGACGGCTCCCTCGGCACCATCAACCCCTTCCCCTGGACCGGCACCCAGGTCATGGACATGGCCTTCGGACCGGACGGCGCCCTCTACGTCCTCGACTACGGCACCGCCTGGTTCGGCGGCGACCACAACTCCGCCCTCTACCGGATAGAGAACGCCACCGGCGGGCGCTCACCCGTCGCCGAAGCCGCCGCCGACAAGACCTCCGGCAAAGCCCCCCTCCGCGTGTCCTTCTCCTCCGAAGGCACCACCGACGCCGACGGCGACACCCTCACCCACCACTGGGACTTCGGTGACGGCACCACCTCCACCGAAGCCAACCCCAGCCACCGCTACCGCGCCAACGGCACCTACACCGCCACCCACACCGCCAAGGACCCCACCGGCCGCACCGGCGCCGCGAGCGTCCGCATCGTCGTCGGCAACACCGCCCCCAAGGTCACCCTCGAACTCCCCGCCGACGGAACTCTCTTCAGCTTCGGCGACGACATCCCCTTCCGCGTCAGAGCCACCGACGCCGAGGACGGACCCGTCGACTGCGCCAAGGTCAAGGTCAGCTACATCCTCGGCCACGACAGCCACGGCCACCCCATCACCTCCGCCAACGGCTGCACCGGCACCATCAAGACCTCCTCCGACGGCGGACACGACCCCAACGCCAACATCTTCGGCGTCCTCGACGCCGAGTACACCGACGGCGGAGGCGGCGGCCAGGCCCCCCTCACCACCCACGACCAGGTCCAGCTCCAGCCCCGCCACCGGCAGGCCGAGCACTACAACGCCTCCCAGGGCATCCGCACCTACAACAAGGCCACCGCCAACGGCGGCAGAACCGTCGGAGACATCAACAACGACGACTGGATCTCCTTCAAGCCCTACAACCTGACCGGAGCCACCAAACTCACCGCCCGGATCTCCTCCAACGGCGCCGGCGGCTTCCTCGAAGTCCGCACCGCGTCACCCACCGGGAAGATCCTCGGCTCCACCCCCATACCCGTCACCGGCGGCTGGGAGACCTTCCAGGACATCGACCTGCCCCTGCGGTCCGTGCCCAAGAAGACCACCGAACTCTTCCTCGTCTTCAAGGGCGGCACCGGAGCCCTCTACGACCTGGACGACTTCACCCTCTCCAACAGCCCCCCGGACCGCACCGCCAAACGCATCCTCGTCTTCTCCAAGACCGCCGGCTACCGCCACGCCTCCATCCCCGCCGGCATCACCGCACTCAAGGAACTCGGCAGAACCAGCAACATCACCGTCGACTCCACCGAAACCGCGGCCCAGTTCACCACCAGCAACCTCGCCCGCTACGACGCCGTCGTCTTCCTCTCCACCACCGGCAACGTCCTCAACGCCGCCCAGCAGCTCGCGTTCGAGAACTACATCGCCACCGGCGGCGGCTACATGGGCATCCACGCCGCCGCCGACACCGAATACGACTGGCCCTACTACGGCAGACTCGTCGGCGCCTACTTCAGCTCCCACCCCCGCATCCAGTCCGCGACCGCACGCGTCGAGGACCGCGCCCACCCCGCCACCCAGCACCTCGGCGAGGAGTGGACCCGCACCGACGAGTGGTACAACTTCGCCACCAACCCCCGAGGCAACACCCGCGTCCTCGCCGGCCTCGACGAAACCACCTACGAGGGCGGCACCATGAAGGGCGACCACCCCATCGCCTGGTGCCAGACCTTCGAAGGCGGCCGGTCCTTCTACACCGGCGGCGGCCACACCCAGGACTCCTACACCGAACCCGCCTTCCGCCAGCACCTCCTCGGCGGACTGCGCTACGCATCCGGCCAGGTCAAAGCCGACTGCACCCCCCGCACCGGTGAACGGTCCCTCTTCAACGGCAAAACCCTCAACGGCTGGAAGCAGGCCGGCCCCGGACGCTTCACCGTCACCGACGGAGCGCTCCGCACCGAAGGCGGCATGGGCATGCTCTGGTATCACGCCAAGGAGCTCACCTCCTACACCCTGGAACTCGACTGGAAGGTCGACGGAGACGACAACTCCGGCATCTTCATCGGCTTCCCCGCCTCCGACGACCCCTGGTCCGCCGTCACCAACGGCCATGAGATCCAGATCGACGCCACCGACGCCCCCGACCGCACCACAGGCTCCGTCTACGGCTTCAAATCAGCCGACCGCAAAGCCCGCGACCGCGTACTGCGGCCCCCGGGCCAGTGGAACACCTACGAAATCAAGGTCAAGGGCGAACGCCTCCAGCTCTTCCTGAACGGCTCCAAGATCAACGACTTCACCAACACCGACCCCGCCCGCAGCCTCACCGACGGATACATCGGCCTCCAGAACCACGGCACCGACGACCAGGTGTCCTTCCGCGACATCACCCTCAGGGAGCAGCCCCAGTAGGCCGCACCCGCCACGACGGCGGCGGGCGGGGAGGCGCCGTACCCCCCGCCCGCCGTCCCCCCCACCCCCGAGAACAACCAGGCAGGGAGGCAGTAGCCCGTGTCGACACCCCACCCCGCGACACCCACCGGCATCTGGCTCATCGGAGCCCGCGGCTCCGTCGCCACCACCACCATCACCGGCTGCGCCGCACTCAACGCCGGACTGCACCCACCCACCGGCATGGTCACCGAAACCCCCGCCTTCGCCGCCTCCCGGCTCCCCCCACTCGACTCCCTCGTCTTCGGCGGCCACGACACCCACCACACCCCCCTCCCCAAACGAGCCGAGGAACTCACCACCGCCGGCGTCCTCCCACCCGGACTCACCAACGCCCTCCACACCGAACTCACCACCACCGACCAGGACATACGCCCCGGCGGACCCCACCACGGCGACACCCGCACCGACAACGAACTCATCCACGCCTTCGCCACCGACATCACCGCCTTCCGCGACCGCCACACCCTCGCCCGCGTCATCGTCATCAACCTCTCCACCACCGAACCCGCACCCCCACCGGACGCCGAACGCCTCGCCCCCAGCTCCCTCTACGCCGCGGCCGCCCTCCGCGCCGGCTGCCCCTACATCAACTTCACCCCCTCCACCGGGCTGCACACCCCGGCCCTCCAGGCCGCCGCCGCGGCCGGCGGACTTCCCCACGCCGGCCGCGACGGCAAAACCGGCCAGACGCTGCTCCGCTCCGTACTCGCCCCGATGTTCGTCCAACGCGCCCTGTCCGTACGGGCATGGTCCGGCACCAACCTCCTCGGCGGCGGAGACGGAGCGGCCCTCGCCGACCCCGCGGCAGCCGCCGTCAAGAACACCGGAAAGGAACGCGCCCTCACCGACACCCTCGGCCACACCCCCGAAGGCACCGTCCACATCGACGACGTCCCCGCCCTCGGCGAATGGAAGACCGCCTGGGACCACATCGCCTTCGACGGCTTCCTCGGCAACCGCATGATCCTCCAGACCATCTGGCAGGGCTGCGACTCCGCCCTCGCCGCCCCCCTCGTCCTCGACCTCGCCCGCCTCACCGCCCGCGCCCACCAAGCCGGACTCTCCGGACCCCTCACCCCGCTCGGCTTCTACTTCAAGGACCCCGACGGCGGCCCCGCCTCCCTCGCCGACCAGTTCACGGAACTTCTCGCCTTCGCCGAACTGCTCCGGGAGACCCCATGACCACCCTCCTCGGCCGCCTCGGCACCCCCCGCCCCCGCCCCCGCCCCCTCGCCCCACCCTCCGCCGCCCCCCGCCGCGACCGCCCCCGCTCCCGCCCCCGCTCCCGCTCCCGCCTGCGGGCCTGGGCCGAACTCCTCCGCGTCTCCGCCACCCTCACCGTCCCCGGCGACACCCTCACCGGCGCCGCCACCCTCGGCCTCCGCCCCAACCGGGGCACCGCCCTCGCCCTCGGCGCCTCACTCTGCCTCTACGAAGCCGGCATGGCCCTCAACGACTGGGCCGACCGCGCCGAGGACACCGCCGAACGTCCCCACCGCCCCATCCCCTCCGGCCGCATCACCCCCACCGCGGCCCTCACCGCCGCCACCGCCCTCACCGCCGCCGGCCTCACCCTCGCCTCCCGCGCCGGCCGCCCCGCCCTCACCCTCGCCACCGCCCTCGCCGCCACCGTCTGGGCCTACGACCTCCACCTCAAACACACCCGGGCCGGCCCCGCCGCGATGGCCACCGCGCGCACCCTGGACCTCCTCCTCGGAGCCACCGCCACCGCCACCGCCACCGCCACCACCGCCCACCGGACAGCCCCCGCACCCACCACCCCGACCACCACAGCCACCCCCCTCCCGGCCCCGGCCCGCCACCCGGCCCTCACCGCAGCCACCACCGCACTCCCCGCGGCCCTCACCCTCGGCACCCACACCTACGCCACCACCGCCCTCTCACGACACGAAACCCACGGCGGCTCCACCAGCGCCCCCCTCACCGCCCTCGCCACCACCCTCACCCTCGCCACCCACACCACCCTCCGCCCCCACCCCACCGGCCCCCCGCAACCCGCCCACCGACTCCTCCGCACCGCCCTCGCCACCACCTACACCCGCACCACCGCCACCCCCAGCCTCCACGCCGCCCTCAACCCCTCCCCACCCCTCACCCAACGCGCCGTCGGCGCCGGCATCCGCGCCATGATCCCCCTCCAGGCCACCCTCGCCGCCCGCAACCACACCACCACCGGCACCCTCACCGCCCTCACCCTCATGGGACTCGCCCCACTCGCCCGCGCACTCTCCCGGAAGGTGAGCCCCACATGAACCCCACCCCACCCACCACCCCCCTCCGCTACGGCTACGGCACCAACGGACTCACCGACCTGCGCCTCAACGACGCCCTCGCCCTCCTCGCCGACCTCGGCTACGACGGCACCGGCCTCACCCTCGACCACATGCACCTCGACCCCCTCGCCCCCGACCTCCCCACCCGCACCCGCGACACCGCCACCCGCCTCGCCCGACTCGGACTCGACGTCACCATCGAAACCGGCGCCCGATACATCCTCGACCCCCGCCACAAACACGGCCCCTCCCTGCTCGACCCCGACCCCACCGCCCGGGCCACCCGCACCGGCCTCCTCCTCACCGCCCTCAGAATCGCCACCGACCTCGGCGCCCGAGCCGTCCACTGCTTCAGCGGCACCACCCCCCACCACACCGACCCCACCACCGCCTGGAAACGCCTCGCCCAATCCCTCACCCCCGTACTCGACGCCGCCCACACCGCCGGCATCCCCCTCGCCATCGAACCCGAACCAGGCCACCTCCTCGCCACCCTCGACGACTTCCACCACCTCCGCGAACTCCTCGGCAACCCCGAACCCCTCGGCCTCACCCTCGACATCGGCCACTGCCAGTGCCTCGAAGAACAGAGCCCCGCCGACTGCGTCCGCGCCGCCGCCCCCTGGACCCGCCACATCCAGATCGAGGACATGCGCCGAGGCATCCACGAACACCTCCCCCTCGGCCACGGAGAGATCGACTTCCCGCCCGTCCTCCACGCCCTCGCCGCCACCGGCTACCAGGGCCTCACCGTCGTCGAACTCCCACGCCACTCCCACGCCGGACCCGACCTCGCCCGCACCTCCATCGAATTCCTGCGGACAGCGGAAGCCACCCCATGCTGACCACCCGCGCCGAACTCGACCCCCACCTCGACAACACCGCCCGCACCTGGCTCGACCACGCCCTCGCCACGGCAGCCGACCCCGCCACCCCCGCCTGGGAAACACACTTCGCCACCGCCGGCCGGCACTGCGGACCCCACCACGCCGACGCCGTACGCACCCTGCTCCTCACCACCGCCCGACCCGACCCGCCCACCCTCACCCGCCTCTACCACCACGGCACCGCCGCCGAACGCCGCGCCCTCCTCCTCGCCCTCCCCCACCTCGACCACCTCACCCCGCCCACCGCCGCCCTCCCCCTCGTGGAGGACGCCCTGCGCACCAACGACACCCGGCTCATCGCCGCCGCCCTCACCCCCTACGCCGCCCAGCACCTCGCCCCCCACACCTGGCGGCACGCCATCCTCAAATGCCTCTTCACCGGCGTACCCACCGATGCCATCGCCGGGCTCGCACAACGCGCCCACGGCGACCGGGAACTCGCCCGGATGCTCCACGACTACGCCGCCGAACGCACCGCCGCGGGCCGCGACACACTCCCCGACCTCAACCGCCTGCTGACCCTGACCGGCCAGCCGCCCGAGGAGCCCCGATGCGCATCTTCGACCCCCACATCCACATGACCTCCCGCACCACCGACGACTACCAGGCCATGTACGACGCCGGAGTCCGCGCCCTGGTCGAACCCTCCTTCTGGCTCGGCCAGCCCCGCACCTCACCCGCCAGCTTCCACGACTACTTCGACGCCCTCCTCGGCTGGGAACCCTTCCGCGCGGCCCAATACGGCATCGCCCACCACTGCACCATCGCCCTCAACCCCAAAGAGGCCAACGACCCCCGCTGCACCCCCGTGCTCGACGAACTGCCCCGCTACCTCGTCAAGGACACCGTCGTCGCCGTCGGTGAAATCGGCTACGACTCCATGACCCCCGCCGAGGACACCGCGCTCGCCGCGCAACTCCAGCTCGCCGCCGACCACGGCCTGCCGGCGCTCGTCCACACCCCGCACCGCGACAAGTCGGCCGGGCTCCGCCGCACCCTCGATGTCATCCGCGAATCCGCCCTCCCACCGGAGCGCGTCCTCCTCGACCACCTCAATGAAACAACCGTAGAACACGCCACTGACAGCGGGTGCTGGCTCGGCTTCTCCATCTACCCCGACACCAAAATGGACCCCGAGCGGATGATCGCCGTCCTCAAGAGCCACGGAACCGAGAAGATCCTCGTCAACTCGGCCGCCGACTGGGGAAAGAGCGACCCCCTCAGCACCCGCCGAGTCGGCGACGCCATGCTCGCCGCCGGATTCACCGAGGACGACACCGACCAGATCCTCTGGCGCAACCCCGTCGCCTTCTACGGACTCAGCGGACGGCTCCAGCTCGACATCACCCCGCCCCCACCCCTCCACCAGGGCAACTCCATCCTCCGCGGCGGGGAATGAGGAGGCAGCGGCCATGCGCTTCCGCCACCCCGACGGCACCACCCTCCACCTCGCCTACTGCACCAACGTCCACCCCGCGGAAACCCTCGACGGCGTCCTCGCCCAACTCCGCGACCACTGCGAACCCGTCCGCAGACGACTCGGCCGCGACCGGCTCGGCATCGGCCTCTGGCTCGCCAAGGACGCCGCCCACACCCTCACCACCGACCCCGCGGCCCTGCGCCGGCTCCGCGCCGAACTCGACCGCCGAGGACTCGAAGTCGTCACCCTCAACGGCTTCCCCTACCAGGGCTTCGGCTCCGAAACCGTCAAATACCGGGTCTACCGCCCCGACTGGACCCACCCCCTGCGCCTCGCCCACACCACCGACCTCGCCCGGCTGCTCGCCGGCCTCCTGCCCGACGACGTCACCGAAGGCACCATCTCCACCCTCCCCCTCGCCTGGCGCACCGGCTTCGACGCCACCGCCGCCGAGACCGCCCGCACCGCGCTCACCACCCTCGCCCACCGCCTCGACGCCCTCGCCGACCTCACCGGCAAATCCATCCGCGTCGCCCTCGAACCCGAACCCGGCTGCACCATCGAAACCACCGCCGACGCCATCGGACCGCTCACCGGGATCGGCTCCGACCGCATCGGCATCTGCATCGACACCTGCCACCTCGCGACCTCCTTCGAGGACCCCGGAACGGCCCTCGCCCGGCTCACCGCCGCCGGTGTCACCATCCCCAAAGCACAGCTCTCCGCCGCCCTCCACGCCGAGGAACCCCACCTCCCCGAGGTCCGCGCGGCACTCGCCGCCTTCGCCGAACCCCGCTTCCTCCACCAGACCCGCACCCGCACCGCCGCCGGACTGCGCGGCACCGACGACCTCGGCGAAGCCCTCACCGGCCACGTGCTCCCCGACGCCTCCCCCTGGCGTGCCCACTTCCACGTCCCCCTGCACGCCCCGCCCGCACCGCCCCTCACCTCCACCCTCCCCGTCCTCCGGTCCGCCCTGACCGGACTCGTCGGCCCGGCCGTGCCCCTCACCCGCCACCTGGAGATCGAGACCTACACCTGGCAGGTCCTCCCGGCCCGGCTCCGCCCCCGCAACCGCGGCCAACTGGTGGAGGGGATCGCGGCGGAACTGACGCTGGTGCGGGATCTGCTGGTCGACCTCGGGCTCAAGGAGCTGCCATGACCCCCACCGGGGCCCCCTCCCCTCCCCCCTCCCCACCCACCCCCGCCCCCCGCCCCACCCCTCTCCTCGTCATCGACGTCGTCGGCCTCACCCCCCGTCTCCTCGATCACATGCCCCGGCTGAGGGCACTCGCCGTGTCCGGCTCGCACGCCCCGCTCACCACGGTGCTGCCCGCGGTGACCTGTGCCGCCCAGTCCACCTTCCTCACCGGTGTGCCCCCGGCCGAGCACGGCATCGTCGGCAACGGCTGGTACTTCCGTGAGCTGGGCGAAGTACTGCTGTGGCGGCAGCACAGCGGTCTGGTCTCCGGCGACCGGATCTGGGATGCCGCCCGGCGCGCCCACCCCGGGTACACGGTCGCGAACATCTGCTGGTGGTACGCGATGGGCGCCGATACGGACATCACCGTCACCCCGCGTCCGGTGTACTACGCGGACGGCCGCAAGGAGCCCGACTGCTACACCCGCCCTCCGTCTCTCCACGACGAGCTGACCGACAGATTCGGCACCTTCCCCCTGTTCCACTTCTGGGGCCCGGGCGCGGACATCGTCTCCTCCCGCTGGATCACGGACGCGACCCGCCACATCATGGCCACCAGCGACCCGGATCTCACACTCTGCTACCTCCCTCATCTCGACTACGACCTGCAGCGGTACGGCCCCGACGACCCGCGCTCCCACCGCGCGGCGGCCGAGCTGGACGCGGTGATGGCTCCGCTGCTCGACGACGCCCGGCAGCAGGGCCGTACCGTCGTCGCGCTCTCCGAGTACGGCATCACCCGTGTCAGCCGTCCCGTCGACATCAACCGGGCACTGCGCCGCGCCGGTCTGATCGAGGTGCACACCCAGGACGGCATGGAGTATCTCGACCCGATGGCCTCACGGGCCTTCGCCGTCGCCGATCACCAGATCGCTCATGTCTATGTGCGCCGGCCCGAGGACCTGGACGCCACCCGTGCGGCCCTGGAGGGGCTTCCCGGTGTGGAGACACTCCTCGACGACGAGGGCAAGAAGGCTCAGGGTCTCGACCACCCCCGCTCCGGTGAGCTGGTCGCCGTCGCCGAGCCCGATGCGTGGTTCACGTACTACTACTGGCTCGATGACGCCCGGGCCCCGGACTTCGCCCAGCTCGTCGAGATCCACCGGAAGCCCGGCTACGACCCCGTCGAGCTGTTCATGAATCCGCACGATCCCTATGTACGGCTCCGGGCGGCCACGGCGGTGGCCCGCAAGAAGCTCGGGATGCGCTACCGGCTCGCGGTGGTGCCTCTCGACCCGGAGCCTATTCGCGGCAGCCATGGCCGCCTTCCGCCGAGCGATGACGAAGGTCCGCTCATTCTGTGCTCCACCCCCCGCGCTGTGGACGGCCGTGTCGCGGCCACCGATGTGAAGGCCCTGCTGCTCCGGCTGGCTGGTCTCCACTGAACCACACCTCACCGACAACGAGGAGTTATCCACAATGAGCCGCTTCAGCAAGGGCGATGACGCCGAACTCTCCCGCCGTCTCAGCAGACGCGGGATGCTCGGTGTCGCGGCCGGCGCGACCGCCGCCGCGATGCTGACCACTCCCGCGAGCGGGGCCCCGGCAGCCTCCGGGGCCGGTGGGGAGCCCCGGGGGAACCGGGGGAGGGGCCGGGGCAGGCCGGTCCTGCCGCCCGGCCGTCTCGGGATTCAGCTGTACTCGCTGCGTGACAAGGTCTCCACACTGGGTTTCGCCGCGGTCTTCGCTGAGCTGGAGAGATACGGCTACGACGAGATCGAGCTCGCCGGGTACACCCAGGGCTCGGCGGGCCCCATCACCCTCGCGCGGCTCAAGCGACTGGCCCGCGATCACGGTCTGACGCCGATCGGCAGCCATGTCGGCTACTACTCCAGCGACCCGAACGCCTACACCTTCGCCCAGAACCTGGACAAGGTTCTCGACGACGCCCAGGCGCTCGGGCTGAAGCACATAGGCACCCCCGCGCCCCCGTTCCGCTACGGCACCACCGTCGACGCCTGGAAGCGGGCGGCGGAGGACTTCAATGTCTACGGCGCCGCGGCCCGGCGCCGGGGCATGAAGTTCTACCAGCACAATCACGCGGAGGAGTTCTCCTTTGCCACGGACCGCCCCGATGTCCGCCTCTACGACGTCCTTCTCGCCGAGACCGACCCCGAGCTGGTCTTCCTGGAGATGGACATCTACTGGGCGTATGTGGGACAGCACCGTTTCAGCAAGCGCCCCGACGGACGCCCCGCCCCCTTCGACCCGCTCGGCTACGTCCTGCGCCGGCCCGATCGCTATCCGCTCTTCCATGTGAAGGACGGCGAACGCGACGAGTCCGTCCGCGACGGCTACCGGATGAGCGACGTCGGCGACGGCGACATCGACTACCGCCGCTTCATGTCCGCGGTCGGCAGAACCCACGGCGGCCGCCGCGACCACCACTGGCAGGCCGAACACGACAACCCGGCCGACTCGCTCGCGTTCGCCCGCAAGTCCAGCGCCCATCTCCACGCACTGCGCGAGAACGACTGCTGACCGCCCACCCCTCCCCACCCGCGAGCCCGCCCGGCCCGCACCCCCACCGGGCGGGCCGCGCCGGGTATCCAACCGGTCACGTATGGTCACGGTCCGGGCCGGAGTGGCGAGTGGATGCCTGATCACTGCCCTGACCACGGGATATGTGGGTGAGAGGCACCTCGGACCCCTGGTATTGTTGTCCATGTCGCCGAGGGGAGAACCCGAGGCGGTCACCTTGTCCGGGTGGCGGAATGGCAGACGCGCTAGCTTGAGGTGCTAGTGCCCTTTATCGGGCGTGGGGGTTCAAGTCCCCCCTCGGACACCAACAGGAACCCCAGTTGATCTGGGGTTTTTCTGTTTCTCGGGCTGCGGCATGACCACCCACGTGACCAACAGCCGGGCGAATCTCCTGGTCGGACCAGGGATGACAGGCCGAATCGGCCCGCTCCGGAAGCGGCCAGCCGCCGCGCTCCGTCCTTACGTGAGTGCCCGTACCGGGCCATGGTGTAGCCCGGCGAGTGGTGCCGGACGTTGGCGGAGACCTCGATGGGGTTCTCCCCGGCCTCCAGGTCGTTCGTGACCTTGCTGGCCGCCAGTCGTGGATGCGGAAGTCCTCGGGCAGGTGCAGGCGTGTCCGGAGGGTGCGCCAGCGCGCCGAAACCTTCTCGGGGTCCTGCGGTCCGCTCGCCTCACTCCGGTACAGCTTGAAGCCGTCACGGGCGAAGACGAGATCATTGTCCGCCCACGCGGAGCCGAGCCGTTCCCGCTCCGCGCTCTGGCGTTCCCTCTGCCACTTCAGGACGTTCATCACGGACTGGTCCACGTAGATGACGACGTTGTCGTCGCCGTCCTTGGTGAGCTTGCGCAGCCGAGAGGTATTGCCCTCCTCGACCACGACCCAACCCAGTTCGATGGACCCCGCATCCCAGTTGATGAGGGACCACTTCATGCCGAGTGCCTCACTGCGGCGCACGCCGGTAGCGGCGTACACGGTCCACAGCGGGGCGTCCCGCAGACAGTGGTGGGTCAGGCCACCGTCACAGGCCCGGTTGCCACACCGTCCCCAGGAACCGGGTCGTCTGACCGTCGTCCAGCGTCGGATACCTCGACTCCTGCGCCCGGATCTGCCGGGCGATGGGAGGGTGAGCCGTCGCGGCGGGGTTGACGGGTATCAGCTTGGGCGCCGCCGCCCCCAACGCGCCGGACAGGATGTTGTGCATGTGGCGTACCGACTTGGCCCCGAGCGGCTTGCCCTTGTTGGTCGGGCATGGGGTCGTTTCCAGCAGCCGGTACAGGTCGTCAAGGGTGTCGTCGGTGACCTCGCACAGCTTCACGCCGCCGATGTGCGGCTTGATGTGCAGGCGGACTTTCGTCTCGTAACCGGCCATGGTCGTTCCCTCCTTCCTGTGGTTGCTCAGCCACTTGTCCAGCCAGTCACCCAGCTTCAGGTCCGAGCGGGCGGCGACCTTGCCCGCCTCGTAGTCGGTGATCCAGACCCGGAGCGCCCTCTCCGCCGCCGTCTTGTTCTTGTACTCCCGGCCTATCCAGTAGCGCTCCTGCTTCCCTGTCGCCTTGTTGAAGTGCAGGGGCGTACGCACGCCCCAGGTGTTCGCTCTGCCCGTACGCGGGATCTCCACCGGAGTCCCGCCGAGCCCGTTGCCGCGCTTGGCCACTCGGCTGCTTCCCCCTATCGGTCGCGGTTGCTATCGGGCGTCCTCGGCGGTCACGCCGCCGGGCTGAACCCTCTTGAGAACGTCGTGGGCCTTGTCCGTGAGCTGGCCCGAGGCACATGCCCCGCCATCCGGCGGGGATCACTGGCGCACCTCGCGTACGCCGCACAGGAAGGAGCCACGCTCGGTGGCTATCAGCCATCGCCAAGGCCCTGGGAATCTCGCGTGCCACCTTGTACCGGCACACGGTGAGAGCGCCTGAGGCAGGCACACAGCCGTTCTGGCAAGCCCCTGGCGTACGCGTCGGAGGCATCGTCATGCCCGAGCAGGCAGGGTCAGAGAGCTACCGCGCGCACGAGCATCGTGCCTACGGTCCTGCCTTCCGGCGGGTCGATGACGGATGCGGAAACATCTGTGAATCCATGGCCGGTGAGGAGGCGCATCCATTCGCTTGGGCTGTGGTCGTATCGCAGACCCGCCCTGCCAGGTCGCGGACTCTGACTTCCGGCAGGCAGGTGCGAGAACGCCAGAATGCCATCCGCTGCCATGCGCGCCCGGATCAGGGGGAGCAGAGTCTCCGGATCAACGAACCAGACGGCACCGGCGATCGAGAGCACAACATCGAACGTTTGGTCCGTCCCGCTCAGGAACGCCGTCGCTTCCGCTGTGCGGAACTCAAGACCTCGCAAATCGCTCCAACGTTCCCGTGCCACAACCTCACGAGCGGGGGCGATGTCCACCCCGAGACCGGACGCGCCGAGGGGCACCAGGTGTGCCAAGTTGCTTCCGCTTCCCGAGCCGAGTTCCAACACTCGGCGTCCGGCGACAGTACCTAGAAGACCCTCGTTCGGCCCGTGGTCGGCGTACTGAGTCCAGTTCAGCCAGGTCGTGTCTCCGTTGGCGTTTCTGTCCCTACGGGGCGTACTCCCGACTGCGTACCTGTCCCAGGACTCAGCCAATGACATGCAGTGTTCCTCTCCGGGAGCGGGGCTCGCCCCCAACGTACGGGGGTGAGCCCCAACTCATGCGCTTTTCAGCTCTACTTGGGCGAGTCGTGGCATCCGGCGTGGCACTGGTTGCAGTCGGCCGCGCTGTCCATATCCCACAGATCGGGGTCGATCTCGAACCCGGCCGCCTTGATGGCGTTGATCGTCCGCTCCAGAACCAGCGGACCGCCGTCCTGCGAGTCGCGCCCGTCGCCCAGTCGGGAACGTGGTGGATGTACCGGCCGAAGTGCCGGCCCGTGAAGTGGTGGTACGGGATCGAGTCCAGCATGAACGAAACGTCATCACGGGCACCTGGACCGAACAGACTGCGGCCGATGGCTACTACCAGGGAGCCCGCTATCACGGGGCCATTCAGATGCTGATCGAGCCCACCGGCCGCCGCATGGCGGGTAAGTGGGTGGGGTTCGGCAAGGATTTTGACGTGAACACCGGACCGTGGGAGCTGCGCCTACTCGACCGGTCCACGGGCCGAGCGAGCATTGAGCGGTACTCGACTCTTCCGTCATGAGCGGGATGGTTGGTCATGTGACCAACGGATGACCAACAGCGCACGGAAGCCGCAGGAAACAGCAGGAAAGAACTGGAGAAGCGCCCACCTGGATACCGCCGTTCATCGGGTATTTATGCAGGTCAGGGCATGTAAAGGCTGGTGCCTGAGTGGAGAGTTCAAGTCCCCCCTCGGACACCACGGCTCCATCACAGAACTCCCGGTACGGATTCGTCCGTGCTGGGAGTTTTTCGTTTGTCGAGGGATCTTGTCGGCTGCTGCCCGATGCCCGGCCGGGCCGGGCCGGCACCGGTGCGGGGCGGGGCGTCTGCGGTGCCGGTATCCGGCAGGGTGGGCGGGTCGCTCGGCCGTCAGGGGGCGCCGCTGTGTTCAGTGGTGCTCGGGTTCCACGGCCAGCCACAGTTCGGCGTCCGCCTCGGTCCCCTCCGGTGGCAGACGGGTGCGCAGGATCTCGGCACCGGTGCGGGTGCGGTACGGGTTCGACGGGAACCACTCGGTGAACACGTCCCGCCACAGCTCCTGGATGGCCCGCGGCACCGGCCCGGAGGTGGTGAAGACCGCCCAGGTGCCGGCGGGGACGGCCAGTGTGGTCATGCCCTCCGGAGCTCTCGCGGAGGTGACCACGCCGTGGTGGTAGTCGAGTTCGGTGCCCTCGGCGCGGCTGGGGTCCAGGCCGTCGCAGACCGCGACGATGCCGTGCGGCTCCTGGTCCGAGAGCTTCTCCAGGCGCTCCAGGGTCCGCGGGTCGAGCCCACGGACGAAGTCCATGATCGCCTGGTTCGGCCCGCTATGCACCAGCGGTACCCGGGTCCTGGGCCCCGCGACCGTGAAGTCCGCCTTGTCCACGATGCGGTAGCGCATACCGCTCCTCCCTACGACGGTGAGGCGGAAGGCCATCCGGGACTGGGAGCTGAGCGCGGCGCCGGTACGCCGGGCCTCGCCCGGTCCGATGCCGTGCATGGCCCGGAACGCCCGCGCGAACGCCTCGCCGGAGCCGTAGCCGTAGCGCACCGCGATCTCCAGCAGCGTGGCACGCCCCGCGAGTACCTCGGCGCCCGCGAGGGTGAGCCGGCGGCGCCGGATGTACTCCGACAGCGGCATGCCCGCGAGCGCCGAGAACATCCGGCGCAGATGGTGCTCCGAGGTCGCCGCGAGGCGTGCCGGCTCCGCCATGTCGACGGTCCGGTCGAGATGGCACTCGATGTGCTCCATGGCCTGGTGCAGCCGCTCCAGCACGCCCGGCGTCCTTCCTCTTCCGTCATGGCCGCTCCACCGGCGATGGCCGTGCGAGATCTCCGCTCCGACCAGGGATGTCCCGTCCCAGGCCCCGGCGGATCGCTGTCTCCACGGGTGAGTACGCGCCGTCGGCCCGCTCCAGTGCGTACGGTGCCGCGGGCATCAGCGGCGGCTGCGCCATGAAGCGCGGCCGCACCCCATGATGCGGTTGCGCCGCGTGCGCCAGGAACGGATGGCACAGGAAGACATCACCCGGGGACCCGGTGGCAAGGGCGAGTGGCCGGTGGCCGGCCCCTCTCCCGCCACAGCAGCCGCGCGCAGTCCGCCGCCACACGCGGCGCGACCGCGCCCTCCGGCTTCACGAAGCCGTCGCGAAGGAAACGGGATACCAGGGTCGTGTCGTCCATGGCCCCATCGTGCGGCGCCACCTGCTCCGGGCACCCGACATTCCCCGTGCCGTCTCTGCCGGGTGATCACGGGAGCGCGGCCGGGCGGCGTCCCAGGGGCGCGTTCTTGTACCCTGACCGGTCCGCCCGCTCCACCGGACCCGGGACACCGGCGACCAGTGGCTCGGTTGGACGGGCCAACCCGAGAGCGAGGAGCAGGAACGATGTCGTCACAGGACCACTACCAGAAGCACCGCGTCCGGGTCGGCGGCCTCGACATGGCGTACATCGACGAAGGGGAGGGCGACCCGATCGTCCTCCTGCACGGGAATCCGACGTCGTCGTACATCTGGCGCCATGTGATACCGCATGTGGTGGACCAAGGGCGCTGTATCGCGCCGGATCTGATCGGGATGGGTGACTCGGACAAGCTCCCCGGAAGCGGCCCCGACTCCTACCGTTTCGTCGAACACCGCAGATACCTGGATGAACTCCTCCAGGCCCTCGGAGTGCGCGAGCGGGTGACCCTGGTGGTCCAGGACTGGGGATCGGCCCTGGGCTTCGACTGGGCCCGCCGGCACCCTGCCGCGGTCCGGGGCATCGCCTACATGGAGGCCTTCGTGGCCACGATCCCCTCCTGGGACGACATGCCCGGCCAGGGAGCCGAGTTCCTCCGGGCGATCCGGTCCACCGCGGGGGAGGAGATGGTCCTCGGCCGGAACATGCTCGTCGAGGATGTTCTGCCGCATCAGGTACTGCGAGGGCTCTCCGAGGAGGAGATGGCCGTCTACCGGCGCCCCTACACCGAGCCGGGTGAGTCCCGCAGGCCCACCCTGACCTGGCCGAGGCAAGTCCCCGTCGCGGGCGAACCCAAGGACGTCCACGACATCATCACCGGCTACGCGGAGTGGCTCGCCACCTCGCCGATTCCCAAACTCTTCATCGAGTCGGTCCCGGGTGTCATGTTCGAAGCGCACCGTGCCATCGCCCGGTCATGGCCGAATCAGACACATCTGACGCTCACGGGCGGCCATATGGTCCAGGAGGACGCGCCCCACGACATCGGAACAGCTCTGGCCTCCTGGCTGCGGGATCTGTAGATCCGCCCACGCCCGGCCGGCCCCTTGCGCCGTCGGACTCCTGTCGTTGCCATGAGCCTCGATGATCATTACGTTGTGTCATTCGAAGATCGAGTGGCCCGGGCCGCGTGTGCGGGGGCGGCGGCGGATGACCGCGGGCCGGACCGGCTGCGCGCGCGGGCCGCCGATGCCACGGGACGCCAGAAAGTGAGCAGATACGTGCAACCGACACTCGTCCTGGTCCACGGAGCCTTCTCCAACTCCTTCTCCTTCGCACCGCTCCAGGCCGAACTGGGCCTTCTGGGACATCGGTCGGTCGCCGTCGACCTGCCGGGCCACGGTTTCGCGGCGACCTATACACACGCCTACCAGGCACCACAAGATCCCGGAGGACTCGCCGCGGCACCCGGATCGACCAGGGGTGTCACGCTCGCCGACAACGCCGCGCATCTGATCGGAGTCCTCGAACGGGCCAAGCGCAACGGGCCGGTGATCCTCGTCTCCCACAGCCGCGGCGGAGTGACGGCCACGGCCGCGGCCAACGCGCGGCCGGATCTGATCGACCGCATCGTGTACGTCTCGGCCTGGTGCCCCGTCGACCTCGACGTCAGCGCCTACTACGCCGAGCCCGAGATGGCCACGGTCGACGCCGCCTCCCTGGCCATGGCGCTGGCCGGGGACCCCGCCGAACTCGGTCTGCTCCGCGTCAACTTCCGCACCGCCGACCCGGACGCCCTCGCGGCCTTCAAGGCGGCCTTCCTGGCCGACGGCACCGACGAGCAGTTCCTGGCCTTCCTGAACCTCTTCCAGCCGGACGAGAACCTGGATGTCGGCACCTCCGCCGACCGGGCACAGGCCGGGACCTGGGGCCGTATCCCGAAGACCTACGTCCGCCTGGCCGACGACACCAGCCTGCCGCTCGCCATACAGGACCGGCTGATCCGCGAGGGCGACACCCTCACACCGGACAATCCGTACGATGTGCGCACCCTTGAGGGCAGTCATCTGAAGTGGCTGATCGAGCCGGCACCGGCGGCTCGAATCCTGGGCGAACTCGCTTCACGGATCGGCTAGCCGGGCGCGGTCGGAGGCGGTCGGCGGGAACGGGTCCGTGCGGCACCGCTCGCGGCGGGACCGCCGGCCCGGCCCGGGGCGCGGGGGCAGCGCCCTGGGACCGGCCGCGCGCTCCACCGCCGCCACCGCGTCGCCGTGACGGCCGGCGGGGCGGCGGTCGTGGATGACGAGGTGTGGCGGCCACTGTGTGATAATCGCGAGCGATCATTCAAGCAACGCGCGGACAGGGTCCGGGCCGCCCCGGTGGGGGGCCCTCGCACAGGGCCGTGCTTCCCGAGGGAGAGGACCGGCCCCATGGAGAACGAACAGGGGCCGGAGTCCGCGGAGACCTCCTCGCGGGCCGGAGCGTCCCCGGCGGGCGCGGCGGGGGAGCGGACGCCCCCCGCGAGCACGGTGCAGATCGTGGACCACGCCCTGCTGGTGCTCAAGGCGATCGCCGAGGCCGACCGGCCGCGCGGGGTGCGTGAGCTGAGCCGGGACCTGGAGATCAGCAAGAGCTCCACCCAGCGGATTCTCGCCTCCCTGGAGCGGGTCGGGCTCGCCGTCATGGACGAGAACTCCCGCAAGTACGTGATCGGTCCGGCCGCGCTCACCCTGGCCTGGCGCCACGCCGCCAACAGCGATCTGGTGACCGCCGCCTCGGAGGCCACGGCCCGCATCGCCGCCGCGACGGGTGAGACCGCGTGCGTCTCCGCCGTAGTCGACGGCCGCCGGGTGACGGTGTACGAGGTGGAGAGTTCCCAGCCGCTCCGTCTGATCACGGGGGTCGGCCGCCCCTACTCGCTCTTCTCCGGCGCGACGGGCCGGGTGCTGCTGTCGATGCTGCCCGAAGCCCATCTGGACCACCTGGTGCGGGAGCATGTCTCCGCGACCGGCGCGACCGACGCGGTGGAGATCGTCGACCGGGTCGCCGCCGCCCGCGACCGGGGGTACGCCTTCAGCCGCGGCGAGTGGATCATGGGCGGGTGCGGGGTGGCCGTGCCCATCGCGACCCAGGGCACGGTCACCGCGGCGCTGAGCATCTACGGTCCCGAGGCGCGGCTCGCGGACCAGCGCATGGCCGAGCTGGTTCCGACCCTCCAGGCGGCGGCGGCCCAGATCGCCATCCGCTGGCGCCAGCCCGTCTGACACCCGCCCGCCCGCCCACGCACCGGCCCACCTGCCGCCCCGGCTGACCGGGGTCCGCCGCGCCGGTGCGCGCACCGCGCCGTCGGCCCGCCCCGGCCGGCTTCCCCGCACTCGCGTGCCGCGCTCCTCCCGTACTCCGCGAGAGTCTCGCTCGACCGTGGTGGCCCGCCGGGACCGCCGGAGAGACGGCTCCCGGGAACCGCCGGCCCCGAGGCCCCTCGTCGCCCTCGCCGACTCGCCCGCCGCCCGCGTTCGCGGTGCGGGGCGTGCCCCTCCCGGCGGGCACGCCCCGCACCCCGATGGGCTCACGCCCGCCGCCCGCCACCCGCGTCTGCCGCCCGCCGCCCGTCGTAAACGGAGCGCGACCGCAGGCCCGGCACCGCCCGTCGTACACCGGGCGGATCACCGCCCGCACGGGTCGGACCACCGTGCCCGCACTGCCCGCAGGTGTCGGACCACCGCCCGCACCGCAGGCCCGGCGCCGCCCGCACCGGGCAGACCGCCGCCCGCACCCCCGCCCGCACGGGTCGGGCCTCCGCGAGTCGCACCGCCCGCACCCCCGCCCGCATCGCAGGCCCCGCACCGCCCGCACCGGTCGCACCACCCCGCCCCGCACCGAGCAGACCCCCGCCCGCACCCAGTGCACCGCCGCGCCCCGGCCGCCGTGGCCGGGGCGCCGGACCGCGCCGCGGCCCGCCCCGGCTCTCACCTCCGCCCCGCCCCGCCGCAAAACCTCCCCATTGACCTGGCCGAAACCCGTAGGTACGGTGTCCCAAACGATCTGGTCCACTGTCCCAGATTGCTTACGACGCCGCTGACCTCGGTCGATCCCAGAGGGAAGCGGGACCTTTGCCGCTATGCGGGCGACGTTCCACCCAGCAGAATCCGTGCACCACATCAGTCCCGGTGGACCTCGACCTGCCCGACACTCCCATCTTTCCGTAGATACGGCTTATTTCAGGAGAAATGCCCTATGATGCTCGGCTGGCGTGCACGAATCGGACAGATCCGCCCCGCGACCGCGATCGAAGGGGCCGAGGAGTGGCGCTCGGTCGCCCCCACCGGAGTGGCCTTCGCCGACGCCCGCACCATCGTTCCCCGCGTCGACGCGGAGGGTCTCCGCACGATGATGAGCCAGGTGCTGGACGCCTCCCGGCAACTCGCCACCGCCAAGGTGGACCTGATCGTGCAGTGCGGCGCGCCGGGTACCTTCATCCCGGGCCCCGGCACCGATGAGAAGGTCACCGACGAGATCAAGGCCGAGACCGGGATCGCCGCGATCACCATGATGCAGGCGACCGTCGACGCCCTGCGCGCCGTGGGCGCCACCTCGGTCGCCGTCGGCAGCATCTACACGGACGAGGTCAATGAGGCGCTGCGCGCGTACCTCACCGCCGTCGGCTTCGAGGTGCCCGTGATGGAGGGGCTCCAGATGACCGACCCCTACGAGGCCAGCGTCCACGACGCGGACAGCGCCTACCGGCTCGGGCGCAGGCTGCACAGGGCCGCCCCCGACGCCGACGCGCTGCTGATCTCCTGCGGCACCTACCGGACCTTCGAGATCCTGCCCTACCTCGAAATGGACACCGGGCGCCCCGTGGTGACCAGCAATCAGGCCTCCCTCTGGAGCGCCCTGCGGACCCTGGGGCTCCGCGACGAGATCCCCCAGCTCGGCCGCCTCGGCCGCGTGGTCTGACACCGGCCGGGCCCACCGCGGCGACCGGCGCCACCCGCCCCATCGCGGCCGATCGCCACACCACCGCACCCCGAAGAAACCCACCGCACCCCACCGGGCCGCACGGCCGGGCCGGCACCCCGCCCGGACGACACGGCCCCACCCGTCAGAAGAGGACAGCACGTGCTGGTAGACGCATTGCAGTTCGTCAAGCCCGCCCGCGAGCGATTCGAGGAGTGGCACGCCGCCGGGATAGCCGGCGTCCACGCCACCGTCGCCATCTGGGAGGACTCCACCGAGACCATGCGCGAGGTCGGCCGCTGGCAGCGGCTGCTCGCGGAGAACGCCGACCTCCTCCGGGAGGGCCGCTCCGGCGACGACATCCGCGCCGCCGGGAACGACGGCCGCACCGCCGTCGTCCTCGGATTCCAGAACAGCAGCCCCTTCGAGGACGACCTCGACCTCGTCGGCGCCTTCCACCAGGCCGGGGTGCGGATCGCCCAGCTCACCTACAACACCCAGAACTCCGCCGGCGCGGGCTGCTGGGAGGGCGACGACGCCGGCCTCTCCCGCACCTACGGAATCAATCTGATCCGGGAGATGAACCGGGTCGGCATGCTCATCGACGTCTCCCACTGCAATGAGCGCACCTCCCTCGAAGCCCTGGAGGCGTCCGAACGGCCCGTGGCGATCACCCACTCCAACCCCCGGGGATTCGTGGGCGAGAACGTCGAACTGGCCTTCCGCAACAAATCGGACACGGTCCTCAAGAAGGCGGCCGAATCCGGCGGCGTCGTGGGGCTGAGCATGTACCCGAGGATCGCCCCCAGCGGCGTCGACTGCACCGTCGGCCAGTTCTGCGACATGGTCGCCTACACCGCCGACCTGATCGGCGTCGACCACGTCGGACTCGGCTCCGACTACTACGCCGGGCAGGGCGACGAGGAACTCCACTGGTGGCGGCAGGGCCGCTGGAGCCGCAAGCCCATGGTCCCCATCTCCGGACCCGTCGAGTTCCCCGAGTGGTTCGCCGCGGGCAGCGGCTACGCCGCCGTCCTGGAACAGCTGCGCAAGCGCGGATTCAGCGAGAGCGAGATCGAGCGGATCTCCGGCGGCAACTGGCTGCGGATGTTCGACGCCGGCTTCGTGGCCGGCCCCCGGAACTGACGGCAGCGGAGACGACGGCGTGCACGCGGAGAGGAAGGGTGGTCATGAACCGGTTTGACGTCGTGGTCGTCGGAGGCGGCCACAACGGGCTGGTGACAGCCGCGTATCTGGGCCGGGCGGGACTGCGCGTCGCCGTGGTCGAGGCCCGCCGGCGACTCGGCGGGCCCTGCGGGAGCTATGAGTTCCTGCCCGGCCGCAGCCTCGCCTTCACCAACTCGCCCGGGTCGCTCAACCCGGCCGTCGTCAGCGAACTCCGGCTCGCCGACCACGGTCTCCGGTTCATCCGGGCCGATCCGACCGTCGTCCAGCAGTTCGACGGCCGGTGCTTCCTCGGCTGGCGCGACCCCGCCCGCGTCGACCGGCAGCTCGACGCCTTCGCACCGGGCGAGGCCGACCGCTACCGAGGGCTGATCAGCGCTCTCGAACGGCTCGGCGCGAGCCTGAAGGTCTCCCTGGACGACCCCCCGCCCGCGCTCTCCGCCCTCCGGGAGCGGCTGACCGACCCCCAGGAGCGCGACCTCTTCGCCGCCGTCTTCGACGGCAGCCTCACCGGCCTCCTCGACGAGCGTCTCCGGTCGGACCAGGCCAAGGCGCTGCTCGCCCTGCTGGCGCTGAACGCCCAGCTCGTACCGCCCTCGACACCCGGCAGCGCCGTCGGACTGATGATGCGTCCGTTCGCCCTGGCGGCGGCGGGCACGACCCGCTCCGGCGACGCCGCCGAGCGGGTCGCGCTCCGCGGCTCCACCGGTCTCCCGGTCGGGTCGATGAGCGCGATCGCGGACGCGCTGGAGGAGTGCTGCCGCGCCCACGGGGTCACCCTGCGCACCGCGTCCCCGGTGGCGCGCGTCCTGCACAAAGACGCCCGGGTCCGGGGTGTGGTCACCGCGTCGGGTGAGGAGTTCACCGCCGACCGGGTGGTGTCGGCGGTCAACCCCGTCCACCTCTTCCGCGATCTGCTGGACGACGCGGCGATGGGACCCGAGATCCGCGCGGAGGTCGCGGGCACGGCGATGCGCGGATCGGCGTTCAAGGTCGTCCTGGAGGTCGACTCGCTGCCCGCCTACGCGGGGCTCCCCGAGGACGCCGATCCCGGCCGGGTGCGGGCCTGCCAGTTCCGGGTGGGCTCCTCGCTCGGCCGGATCGAGGAGTCGATCTCCTGGGCGCTGCGGGGCCACGCCAGCGAGGAGCCCCTGATGTGGGGGCTGATACCGACCCTCACCTCGCCCGGACTCACCCCGGGGAACACCCATCTCATCAGCGTCAACGCCTGGCACGCCCCCTACCGTCCGCACGACGGCCCCTGGGACGCCGAGCGCACGGAGCGCTTCGGGCGCCGGTGCGTCGAGGAGCTGTCCCGGCTGATGCCGGGGCTCGCCGAGCGCGTCATCGACCACCGGTTCATGAATCCCGTGGAGATCGAGAGCGAACTGGGCCTGCCGGAGAGCAACATCACCCACGGGGACATGCTGCCCGGCAACCTCTTCGGGGCCCGCCCGCACCCCGAGGTCGCCGCCTACCGCACCCCCCTCCGGGGCTTCTACGTCAGCGGCGCCGGGACATGGCCCGGCGGCTACATCACCGGAACACCAGGCAGGAACACGGCCGGAGCGGTTCTCCACGACCTCCACCACGAGCAAAGGCGATAAGCATGAGGCTTTCGCACCGCAGTGGGCGCCAGCGCCCACGAGGAAGACAACTGAGCCGCATAGTGAGCGGTGTGGCCGTCACGGGCCTCCTGCTCACCGGTTGCAGCGCCAACCCCTCCTTCGGCCGCGACCGGGACACCCTGATCATCGGTGCCGAGGGCGAGATCCCCACGCTGGACCCGCACCGTGCCTCCGGCACCCCGGTGCTCCGCGTCATCGACGCCCTCTTCGACCCGCTGATCCGCGAGGACCTCGGCACCGAGACGGCCCAGGCGCCCGAGCTGCGCCCCGGGCTCGCCGAGTCCTGGCGGGCCTCCCCGGACGCGCGGACGTACACCCTCGAGCTCCGCGAGGGGGTCGACTTCGCCGACGGCTCGCCCTTCGACGCCGCGGCCGTCAAGGCCAACTTCGACCGGATCATGGACGAGAAGTCCGCCTTCCACGATCCGACGGCCGCCGGCAACATGAAGTTCCTGACCCGCTGGATCAAGAAGGTCGAGGTCCGCGGCCCGCACACCGTCACCCTCGGACTCACCGAGCCGTACGCCGGCCTGCCCCGGGTGCTCACCGACCGCAGGATGTCGATCATCAGCCCCACGGCGCTCCGCGCGCACCGGGCCGACGACATCGGCCTCCACCCCGTCGGCACCGGCCCCTTCACCCAGAAGTCCGCCGACCGCGGCAAACGCATCACACTGAAGCGGAACCCCGCCTACTGGGGCGGTGTCCCCAAGACCCCCTCCATCATCGTGGAGTCCGTCACCGACCCCACCACCCTCGCCATCGCCGCCCAGACCGGCGAGGTGGACGCCATCCTCAGCGCCGGGGCCCAGCAGGTCCAGCAGCTCGCCGGCGGCGGCACCATGACCGTGCAGTACCCCGAACCCGCCAACCAGTACTTCCTCCGGCTCAACACCCGGATCGCCCCGACCGACAACGCCCTCTTCCGGCAGGCGCTCAACCACGCCGTCGACCGCCGGGCGATCGCCACCCTCACCGGCCGGCAGGTCGCCCCCTCCACCGGGCCGCTGCCCCGGGGCAACGAGGCGTACCGGGAGAGCGCCGGAGCCGCCGCCGACTCGTACGACCCCGAACGGGCCCGCCGGCTCATCCGCGAGAGCGGGGTGCCCACCCCCGTACGGCTGCGGATGCTCGCACCCGACAGCGGCCCCGGCTTCTCCCAGGCCACCGAGATCATGTCGCTCATCCAGCAGGACCTCAGAGCGGTCGGCGTCCGGCTGGACACCCAGTACATGGAGTTCGCCTCGCTCGTCGCCGAGGAGGGCAACGGCTACAACGGCACCACCCACGGCTCCTTCAACGGATGGACCACCGGAGCCGACGCCGCCGACTTCCTGGAGCGGATGTTCAGCGGGGAACTGCATCCCCCCAACGGCGTCAACCGCGGCTGGTACCGCGACCGGGACGTCGACGCACTCCTCGACCGCGCCCGGGGCGAACCCGACGCGGACCGCCGTACGGCGCTCTACCGGGAAGCCGCCGCCGGCATCGCGGCCGACGCGCCCTGGGTCTTCCTCTACCAGGACCGGCTGCCCCGCCTGCTGAGCCGCGCGGTGGACGGGGTCGTGCCCGCCGCGTCCGTCTACATCGACTACACCACCATCCGCCGCCGGTGAGGAGATCACAGCCATGAAGGCCACCGCTCCACCACCCAGCCCCGCCGCCGTGCGGGCCGGAGCCCCCCGGCGGCGCACCCGCCTCCGCGCGCTGACGGGCTCCGGCAACGCCACCGCCCTCATCGGCGGTGCCATCGTCGCCACCACGATCCTGGTCGCCCTCCTCGCCCCGCTGATCGCCCCGGACGACCCGCTCGCCACCAACCCCTCGGCCATCGGACTCGGCCCCTTCAGCGGCGGCCACCTCCTCGGCACCGACGAGGTCGGCCGCGACATTCTCAGCAGGCTGATGTACGGCACCCGGCTCGCCCTGCTGGTCGCCGTGCTGCCGACGCTGGCGGCGCTCGTCATCGGCGGCTGCGTCGGACTGCTCTCCGGCTATGTCGGCGGCTGGCTCGACAGCACGCTGATGCGCGTCTTCGATGTGATGTTCTCCTTCCCCGGGATTCTGCTCGCCCTCGGCATCGGCGTCGCCCTCGGCCCCGGCATCACCTCCATGGTCATCGCCATGGTCGTGGTCACCGTCCCCGAGTTCGGGCGGATCGTCCGGGGCAATGTCATCGCCCTGCGGCAGGAGCAGTACGTGGAGGCCGCGGGCGCCCTCGGCTACGGCCATGCGCGCATCGCGTTCCGCCACATCACCCCGAACCTGCTCGGCGGCGTGGTCGTCTTCGCCACCCTCCAGACCGGCCGCAACGTCATCCTCAGTTCCAGCCTCGCCTTCCTCGGCCTGGGCGCCCAGCCGCCCACCCCCGACTGGGGCCAGATGCTCAGCGGCGGACGCGCCCTGCTGGTGACGGCGCCGCATGTCGCCACCATCCCCGGCCTCGCGATCGTCGTGCTCGCCGTCGGGTTCAACCTGCTCGGGGACGGCATCCGCGACCGTCTGGACCCGCGCAGCCGCACGTCCCGGGCCGCGCGCGGCGGCACACGCACCCCGCGGACCCGGTGGAGCCGGTCATGAACAGCCCTGGAGACTCACCATGCTGACCTTCACGCTGCGCCGCGCGCTGCACATGCTCCCGGTCATCCTGGGGGTGACCATCGCCACCTTCGGCCTCGGCCAGATCATCCCCGGCGACCAGGCGAGCGCCCTGCTCGGCCCCACCTCGTCCGAGGAGGACCGCCAGGCGCTCCGCGAGGACCTCGGCCTGGACGAACCGGCCGTCTCCCGCTACTTCACCTACCTCGGCAGTCTCCTCAGCGGCGACCTGGGCCGCTCGCTCACCTTCGGCCGGCCGGTCTCCGAGGTCCTCTCCGACCGGCTGCTCAACACCCTGCTGCTGTCGGGCACCGCGATCGTCGTCGCGGCGGTCGTGGGCGTCGCCATCGGCACCTGGGCCGCGCAGAAACCCGGTTCGGCCCGCGACCGCGGCCTGACCGTCGGGGTGCTGTTCTTCAACTCCGTACCGTCGTTCTGGTTCGGACTGGTGCTCATCGTCGTCTTCTCGCTGCAACTGAGGATGCTCCCCGCCACCGGAATGACCTCCATCGGCGGCGGCGGAGCCCTCGATGTCGCCGCCCACATGGTGCTGCCGGTCATCACCCTCGCCGCCTGGTCGCTGGCGGTCATCGCCCGGATGACCCGCTCATCGGTGCTGGAGGTGATCGGCAACGACTACGTCCGCACCGCCCGCTCACGCGGCGTCGGCGAGTTCCGGGTGATCGTCCGCCATGTGCTCCCCAACGCCATGCCGTCCGTCGTCACGGTGATCGGCCTCCAGGCGGGATTCCTGCTCAGCGGCGCGGTGCTCACCGAGACGGTGTTCTCCTGGCCGGGCATCGGCCTCGCCCTCCACCAGGCCATCTCCACCCGGGACATCCCCCTCGTACAGGGCGGGATTCTGGTGATCGCCATCGCGTTCGTGCTGATCAATTTCCTGGTCGACGTGGTCCAGGCGTACTTCAACCCGAAGATCAAACTGGCTTAGAGGGAGGACCTCACCGTGACCGTACTGGAAGTCGAACACCTCAGGGTCGCCCACCACGGCCAGGACCGGGGCGACGGCGCCCCCCTGGAGACCGTGCGCGATGTCTCCTTCAGCGTCGCCGCCGGCGAATCGCTCGGCGTCGTCGGCGAGTCCGGCTGCGGCAAGAGCCAGACCATGCTGGCCGTGCTGCGGATGCTCGCCCCCACCGGCGTCGAGATCTCCGGCCGGGTGACCTTCGACGGCAGGGACCTGACCACGCTCACCCCCCGCCAGATGCGCACCGTCCGGGGCTCCGGCATCGGGCTCGTCTCCCAGGACGCGCTCTCCGCGCTCAATCCGGCCATGACCATCGGCACGCAGATGGCCGAACCCCTCATCCACTACGACGGCTTCAGCCGGCGGGCCGCCGCCGCGCGGTGCGCCGAACTCCTGGACCTCGTCGGCCTCCCCGGCGCCCGTGAACGGCTCCGCAGCCACCCCCACGAACTCTCCGGCGGTATGCGCCAGCGCGTGCTGATCGCCATGGCCATCAGCCGCGAACCCCGGGTCCTGATCGCCGACGAGCCCACCACCGCCCTCGACGTCACCATCCAGTCCCAGGTGCTCCAGCTCATCGACCGGCTCCGCAAGGACCTCCGGATGGCCCTCATCCTCATCACGCACGACCTCGGGGTCGTCGCCGGGGTCACCGACCGGATCGCGGTGATGTACGCGGGCCGGATCGTGGAGACGGCGCCCACCACCGCGCTCTTCGACCAGCCGGGCCACCCCTACACCCGGGCGCTGATGGAGTCCATTCCCCGGATGGACCGCGAGCGGGTGGAGTATCTGCCCGCCATCCCCGGCTTCCCGCCCGACCCCGCGGCGCCGCCGCCCGGCTGCGCCTTCCAGCCCCGGTGCGCCGCCGCCCGCGCGGAGTGCGGGGACCGCGTACCGGAACTGCTCACCCTCACCTCCGCCGCTCCCGGGCATCTCGTCCGCTGCCCCCACACCGAACCGGTCGCCGCCGGCACGCCGGACCACCGAGGAGAGCGCTCATGAACGCCGCCGACACCTCGCCCCCCGCCGACACCTCGCCCCCCGCCGGCGCCGGGCAACCCGTGTCCGCCTCCGGCTCAGTCGCCGCCTCCGCCTCCGACGCCGTCGCTGTCGCCGTCTCCGATCTGCGGGTCCACTTCCCCATCCGCACCGGAGTCCTGCGCCGGGTCACCGGCACCGCGCACGCCGTGGACGGCGTCTCCTTCACCGTCCCCGCCCGCGGCATCGTCACCCTCGTCGGCGAGAGCGGCAGCGGGAAGACCACCACCGGGCGCGCTCTGGTCGGCCTCTCGCCCATCGCCTCGGGCCGGGTCAGCATGCACGGCCGGGCCCTGGACGAGATCCGCCGCGAGGGCGGGCTGCCCCGGCTCGCGCAGATCGTCCACCAGGACCCGTACGCCAGTCTCAACCCGCGCATGACCATCAGGGCGATGATCCGCGAGGTCGTCACCGTGCACCGGACGGCACCCCGTGAGAGGACCGGGGAGCGGGTCGGGGAACTCCTCGCGCAGGTCGGCCTCCGCCCGGAGCTGGCCGACCGCTACCCCCATGAACTCTCCGGCGGCCAGCGCCAGCGCGCGGCCATCGCCCGCGCCCTCGCGGTCGAGCCCCGCTTCATCGTCTGCGACGAGATCGTCTCCGCGCTCGACGTCAGCATCCAGGGCCAGATCGTCAACCTCCTCAAGGACCTCCGCCGCGACCAGGACGTCAGCTTTCTCTTCATCTCCCACGACATGAGCGTGGTACGGCACATCTCGGACCATGTCATCGTCATGTACGGGGGCCTGATCATGGAGAGCGGCCCCTGCGACGAGGTGTTCGCCGCGCCGCGCCACCCCTACACCCACGCGCTGCTGGCGGCCGTCCCCGTGCCCGATCCCCGGGCGCCCGGCCTCCGCGGCGAGATCCGCACCCGCGCGGAACCCCCGGACCCGGCCCATCCGCTGCCGGGCTGCCGCTTCCAGCGCTCCTGTCCGTTCGCCACCGAGGTCTGCCGCGAGGGCGCGCCGCCCCCGACGGTCGCCGCCGGGGCGCCCGGGCACACTCTGGCCTGCCACCACGCCGACGCGCCCGACGTACGGGCCGCCCTGTCCCCGAAGGGTCCGTCCCCGAAGGTCCCGTCCCCGGAGATCCCGGCGGCCGAGAGCCCGTCCCCGCACCCGTCCCCGTCCCCGTCCCCGTCCCCGTCCCAGGAAAGGACCACCGCTCCATGACCACCCCCGACACCCCGCCGGCCATCGAGGACTACACCTCCCACACGGGCGGGGCCCGGCGCGCGCCCGCGGGTACGGCGGTGCCGCTGACCGATCCGGCGACCGGCGAGATCTGGGCCCGCGCCCACCAGGACCCGGACGCCGTGGACCCGGCCGTGGCCGCCGCCCGCGCCGCCTTCCTCGCCCCCTCCTGGGGCGCGCTCCCCGCCCACGCCCGCGCCGATCTGCTCCACCGCCTCGGCGATGTGCTGGTGGCGCACACCGAGGAACTCGCGGCGCTGGAGACCCGGGCGAACGGCAAACCGCTCACGGCCACCCGGGGCGAGGTCGGCGCGCTGGCCCGCTGGTACCGCTACTTCGCGGCCGTTGCGGAGACCATGGAGGACGTCTCCCGTCCCCTCGGCGGCACGGCGAGGGCGCTCATCACCCGGGAGCCGCTGGGCGTCGTCGCCGCGCTCACCCCCTTCAACGGCGCTCTCTCGCTCGGCTCCTGGAAGCTCGCCCCCGCGCTCGCCGCGGGCAACACCGTGATCCTCAAACCGCCGCCGCAGGCCCCGGCCTCCTCGGTGCGCCTCGCCGAACTGGCCCTGGAGGCGGGTTTCCCGCCCGGGGTGATCAGCGTGGTCATCGGCGGCGCCGACGAGGGCCGCCGCCTCACCGACCACCCCGACGTCGCCATGGTCACCTTCACCGGCAGCACCGCGGTCGCCCGTGCGCTCGGAGCGCGCGCGGCCGAGCGGATGAAGCGCTATGTCTGCGAGGCGGGCGGCAAGTCCGCGCACATCGTCTTCGCCGACGGCGATCTCGACGCCGCCGTGGTCGCGGCCCGGCAGGGCGCCTTCGCCGCGGCCGGCCAGACCTGTGTCGCGGGCTCCCGGGTCCTGGTCCAGCGCGAGGTGTACGAGGAGTTCCTCCGCCGGTACGGGGAGGCGGTCGGCCGGCTGCGCGTCGGCGACCCCCGCGATCCGCGCACGCACGTCGGACCGGTGGCCTCGGCGGCGGCCCTGGCGCGGATCGAGGGATATGTGGACGACGCCCTGGCGAAGGGCGCGCGGGCGGTCACCGGGGGGCGGCGGGCGGCCGTCGCCGCGCCCGCCGAAGCGGGTTTCTGGTACGAGCCGACCGTGCTGGCCGACGCCGCGCCCGATCTCGCGGTCTGCCGGGAGGAGATCTTCGGACCGGTCGTCACCGTGCACCCCTTCGACACCGAGGACGAGGCCGTCGCGCTCGCCAACTCCGTCGAGTACGGCCTGGCCGCGGGCTTCTGGACCCGCGACGCGGCCCGCGCGCACCGGGTGGCCCGGCGGCTGGAGGCGGGCGTGGTCTGGGTGAACACCTACCGGCTGCTGCACTGGAGCGTGCCGTTCGGCGGCTACAAGCAGTCCGGCCTGGGGCGGGAGAACGGCGTCGAGGCGGTCGCCGAGTTCCTCCAGACCAAGTCGGTCGTCACCGAGTACGGCACCCCGGCCGACCCGTTCGGCGACTGACCGCCCGCCGCCGGCCCCCGCCCCTTCCGGAACCCTTCCCGGCCCCTCAGGAACAGGACACCTCCCATGGAATTTCTCGTCAACATCCAGATCACCTGGCCCGAGGGCATGGACCCCGGGCTCAAGGCGGCGGTCTCCGAAGAGGAGCGCCGCCGCGCCGCCGAACTCGCCGCGTCCGGACATCTGGTCCGCATGTGGCGGGTGCCCGGCCGGACCGAGAACTGGGGGCTGTGGCGGGCCGCCGACCCCACCGAACTCCACAGCGTCATCTCGGCGCTGCCGGTCTGGCCCTGGATGGATGTCACGGTGCACGCCCTGGCCGCCCACCCGGTCGATCCGGGACCGGCGGTCTGACGGCCCCCGCCTTCCGTGCCGCGCCGGGCGGGCCCGGGCCCGGACACCGGGCGGGCCCGGGCCCGGGCGAGCGGGGGAGAGCGGGGGAGACCGGCGGGGAAATCCCGTGGCTGCTCGGGCCCGCCCACGGCTACCTTCGCTCGCATGGCTGACGACGGTTTCGCGCACCCACGGCTCGCCGCGCTCTACGATCCGCTCGACCCCGACCGCGGCGATCTCGACGCCTATCTCCGGCTCGCGGAGGAGTCCGGGGCCCGCCGGGTGCTGGACATCGGCTGCGGCACCGGGGTGTTCGCGCTTCTCCTCGCCGACCGCGGAATCGGGGTCGTCGGCGTCGATCCCGCCCTGGCCTCCCTCGATGTCGCCCGGGCGAAACCGGGCGCGGAGCGGGTCCGCTGGATCCGCGGCGACGCGACGGACCTGCCCCCGCTGCGGGTCGACCTCGCCACGATGACGGCGAACGTCGCCCAGGAGATCACCGACCCGGACACATGGCACAGGACGCTGCGGGGAGCCCATGAGGCACTGCGCCCCGGTGGGCATCTGGTTTTTGAGACCCGCGACCCGGCGCGGCGGGCCTGGGAGGAGTGGACCCGCGAGCACACCCGCCGGGTGACGGAGATCGCGGGCGTCGGCGCGGTCGAGACCTGGGTCCGGGTGACCGAGGTGAGCCTGCCCCTGGTGACCTTCCGCTGGACGTACGCGTTCGCGGCGGACGGGGCGGTGCTGACATCGGATTCGACGCTGCGTTTCCGGGAGCGCGAGGAGGTCGAGCGGGACCTGGTCGACCAGGGCTATGCGGTGGAGGACGTCCGCGACGCGCCCGACCGGCCGGGGCGGGAGTTCGTCTTCGTGGCACGCCGTCCGTGATCCCCGGCCGGGCCCGGGAACCGTCTTCCGGGGCGGCGGGCCGTGTGGGGACGGCCCGCCGCTCTCATGGAGCCGGACGGCTCACAGCCGGTCGAGCACCCAGCGGGACGCCGTCGCCTTGGTGGGCTTGAAGACCACCTGGTCCCCGGCTTCCCCGTCCGCGTGCAGGTACCTGCCGCTCTGGTTGTGCCTGATGGACTTCGGACTGCCGGACGTGGTCGTCCACTTCTGGTAGCCGCCGCCGTTGCATCGCAGCGCGTAGACATCCGCGCCGTCTCCGTCCAGGCAGAAGCCCGACGCCGGGTTGCTGAAGACCCCGCCGGCGATCCGCCACACCTGCTTCGCGCTGCGGTCACAGGTGGCGAGGACGAGGTTCTTCCTGTCCGCCGAGACGTTCACCAGCTGAAGGCAGGCGTTGCGGCTGTTGCCGTTGACCACCTGGTAGTTCACCGGCGCCGCCTGCGCCGAGGTCTCGGCGCCGACCAGCAGCGCCGAGCCGAAGGCCATCGCCGCGCCGGTACCGGCGAGTCGAACGAACATTGCCCTGAGTTCCACGGTTGATCCCCTCGATCGGGTCGGATGGTGGGCGCGCCGATCCCGGGCCCGCCCGGTCGTCCGCTCCCCCTGTTCGCCGCCGTGTCGCGGATGGCCTCGGCGACCGGCTCCCAGGGGGCTGTGCCGGACGGCGATCAGCGTCTCCCGCGCCGTCCCCATGGCGTCATCGCCGCGTCACCACGGCCGTTGGGCGGGCATCACCGCCAACGCTATGCTCTGATCCGATTACTTTGGGTGAGAGGCGGGGGTGGGGGGATGGACTTTCGCGTCCTCGGCCGGCTTGAGGTCCACAGCGGCCGTGAGCGGGTCCCTCTGCCCGGAGCGCGCCGTCAGCGGGTGCTGGCCGCGCTGTTGCTGGCGCCGAACTCGGTGGTCCCGCTGTCCCGGCTCTCCGAGATGACCTGGGACGACGAGCCCCCCGCCACGGCCGGCAAGCAACTGCGGAACTCCGTCTCGGCGCTGCGGGAGCGGCTGGGCGACACCGACCAGCGGCTGATCCTCACCGAGGAGCCCGGCTACCGGATCCGTGTCGGCGCGGAGCGGCTCGACTCGCTGCGGTTCGCCGCCGGGGTCGCCGACAGCCGCCGCCACGCCGCCGAGGGCAGGCTGGACCGGGCCGTACGGGCGATCCGGCCGGCCCTGGCCCTCTGGCGCGGGCCCGCGCTCGACGGGCTGGGCACCCCGGTGCTCACCAGATCCGCCGCGCGCCTGGACGAACAGCGGCTCAGCGCGCTGGAGCTGTGCGGCGGATGGCGGCTGGAACTCGGCGAGCACCACGAGGTCGCCGACGATCTCGCGGATCTCGCCCACGAGCACCCGCTGCGTGAAGGGCTGCACGCGCAGCTGATGGCGGCCCTCGACCGCTGCGGCCGCCGCGCGGACGCGCTGCACGTCTTCCACCGCCTCAGAACCCGCCTCGACGAGGAACTCGGAGTCGGCCCCGGAGCCGATGTGCGGCGGCTGCACGAGCAGATCCTGCGCGGAGAGCCCCGCCCGCGCCGCGCCGGCCGCCCCCACCGGGACGAGCCCTCCCGCGCCGACGGCCCCGCCCGGGCCCTCGGCGCGCTGCCCGCCCCGAGGCAGCCCTGGACCGCCGTGTCCCCCGTGCCCCGCCAGCTCCCGCAGACGATCCGCGACTTCACCGGCCGCGCCGACCACCTGGCCGCGCTCGACGCCCTGTTGCCGGCCGCCGGCGGGCAGGCCGTGGTGATCTCCGCGCTCGACGGGTCGGGGGGAGTGGGCAAGACGACGCTCGCCGTGCACTGGGCACACCGCGTCCAGGACCGGTTCCCGGACGGCACGCTCCACACCAACCTGCGCGGCTACGGCCCCGGCAGGCCCGCGAGCCCCGACGAGGTGCTGGACGACTTCCTCGTCGCGCTCGGCGTGCACCCGGCGGCGGTGCCCGCCGGGACCGGCGCCCGCTCGGGACTGTTCCGTACGCTGGCGGCGGGGCGCCGCATACTGGTCCTGCTGGACAACGCCAACAGCGCCGAGCAGGTCAGACCGCTGCTGCCGGGAGTCCCCGGATGCATGGTCGTGGTGACCAGTCGCGACAGCCTGACCGGTCTGGTGGTCACCGAGGCCGCGCACCGGCTCACCCTCGACGTGCTCTCCCCGGCCGAGGCCCTGAGCCTGGTCGTCGGCATCATCGGACCCGCCCGGGCCCGGGCGGAGCCGGGCGCGGTGGAGCACCTCATCCGGCTCTGCGCACGGCTGCCGCTGGCGCTGCGGATCGCCGCCGGGCGCGCTGCCGCGCACGCACACGTCTCCGTCGCCGACATCGTCACCGAACTCGACGACGACACGGCCCGGCTCGACGCGCTGAGCTGGGGCCAGGACCCCTACGCCGCGGTCCGCAACGTACTCGACTGGTCCTACGAACAGCTGACCGCGCCACAGGCACATCTGTTCCGGCGCCTCGGCCTGCACCCGGGTCCGGACATCTCGGCATCCGCGGCGGCGGCCCTCGCGCGGCTGCCGCTCCGCGAGACACGCCGGCTGCTCGGCGCGCTGGCCGACGCGCATCTCATCGAGCCGTCCGCGCACGACCGCTACCGCTTCCACGACCTGCTGCGGGCCTACTCGGACGAGCTGGCCCGCGCACACGACACCGAGGACGAGCGACGCCACGCCCTCGACGCCGTACTCACCTGGTACAGCCACACCGCGCACACCGCCGACCGACTGCTCTACCCCACCTGCACGCGCCTGGTGGCGCACCCCGACGAGCCCGCCCACCCCCATCCCGTGGCCGACCGCGACCACGCCTGGGCATGGTTCACCGCCGAACGGGCCAATCTGGTCGCCGTCCTGCACCACGCCGTCGACCGCACCATGGACCGGTACGCCCTGCACCTCGTCGACGCCCTGGGCTTCCTCGTGCTCATGGGTGGCTGGGAGGAGCGCGTCGAGACCGCCACCGCGGGCCTGCGGGCGGCGCGGCGGTCCGGCCGGACCGAGCACGAGGCCAATGTGCTGCTCGCCCGCGGGGAAGCACTGGCGCATCTGCGGCGCCCCGACGCGGAGCCGGACCTCACCCGTGCCTGCGCGCTCGCCCGGGACGCGGGCAACCTCCACATCCAGATCGCCGCCCGCACCGAACTCGGCCAACTGCTCCGCCGGCAGACCCGGTTCGCCGAGGCGCTGCACCACTTCGAGGAGGTGTGCGTGCTCAGCCGGGGCTTCGACACCGGGCGGTGGGAAGCGGTGGCGGAGGGCAATATCGCCCAACTCCACGCCGATCTCGGCAACCATCGGCAGGCCATCGACCACGGCACCCGCAGCGCGTGGCTGCGCCACCGGCTCGGTGACACCGACGGCGAGGCGTGCGCGCTCTCGGCCATCGCCAGGGGTCGGCAGGGAATCGGCGACCACGACACGGCGATCACTCACTGCCGGCGCGCGATCGCGCTCGGCCGCGCGTCCCTCGGCAGCCAGGACGAGACACTCGCCTGGCCTCTCGCCGTCCTCGCCGCGTCGCTGAACCACCTCGGGCTGGTGAGCGAGGCCATCGCCTGCTGGCAGGAGGCCGCGACGATTTACACCGACCGAGGGCTGGACGCCGACGCGGCCATGATGCACCACCACATCCGAACGGCGGACCGTCCGCTCACCGACCCGCGTCCCGCCGGCGGTGCCGCGAACCGGGGCCTCACCCGCTGATCGACCCGCCGTGCCTCTGGGTTCCGCTGTCCGGGCTCGGCCGGTTGCGCGTGCCCCGGCATCGCACCCGCCCCGGGGGCCCACCGGTGGCCCGTTTCTCGGCGCGGTGCCTGTGCCGTGCGTGCCTCTGCGGGGCCGCGCCGCCCGGTCCGCCGTGCCTCTGGGGCCTGCTGTCCGGGCTCGGCCGGTTGCCCGTGCCCCGGCACCGCACCCGCCCCGGGGGCCACCGGTGGCCCGTTTCTCGGCGCGGTGCCTGTGCCGTACGTGCTCCCGCGGGGCCGCGCCGCCCCGTCCGCCGCACCCGGCTCTCCTCGCTCCGCGCGGTGCGGCGGCCCGCCCGCCCGGCCCCCCCGGGGTGGGGGAGTCTCGGCGATTCGGGTACCGGAGCGGCCCCGGGTACCCGAGGGGGGTATATTGCTGACCCGAGGAGATATACCCCCCTCCGGTATAGGAGACCGTCATGTCAACCCCCATCGCCCCTCCCAGTCCGCGCCGTTGGACGGCGCTCGTGCTCATAGCCCTGGCCCAGTTCACGGTCATCATGGACACCTCCATCATTGGTGTGGCCCTGCCCAAGATGCAGGTTGACCTCGGCTTCTCTCCTGAGGGCCTGTCCTGGGTGTTCAACGCCTACGTCATCGCCTTCGGCGGGCTGCTGCTGCTCGGCGGACGGCTGTCCGATCTGTTCGGCGCCAAGCGGATCTTCGTCGCCGGCTGGACCGTGATGGCCGCGGGATCTCTGGTCGCCGGCCTCGCGTCCGAGGTCTGGGTCGAGCTGGCCGGCCGCGCCCTCCAGGGTGTCGGCGCCGCGTTGATCGCCCCGGCCGCGCTGACCCTGCTGATGACGCTCTTCGGCGCCCGTCCCCAGGAGCTGACCAAGGCGCTGGCCCTGTACGGCGCCGCTGCCCCGGCGGGCGGTACCGCCGGTGTCTTCCTCGGCGGTGTCATCACCGAGTACGCCAGCTGGCCCTGGGTGTTCTACATCAACATCCCGATCGCCCTGGTGGTGCTGGCACTCACGCCCGCTGTCATGCCCTCGGCCCCCGTCCGCCGCGGCTCCGTCGATCTCGCGGGAGCGGCCACCGTCACGCTGGGACTGGCCACCGCCGTCTACGCCATTGTCCGCGCCCCCGAGACCGGCTGGGGCTCGGCCCGGACCTGGCTCGTGCTGCTGGCCGGTGCGGCCCTGATCGCCGCCTTCATCGCCATCCAGTCCAAGCGGCGCGAGCCGCTGATGCGGCTGGGCATCTGGCGGGCGCCCGGTCTGGCCGGAGCGAACATCGCGCAGCTGCTGATGGCCGCCGCGTGGATTCCGATGTGGTTCTTCCTCAACCTCTACCTCCAGCAGGTCCTGGGACTGGGCGCCTTCGCCTCCGGCGCCGCCCTGCTGCCCATGACCGTCGCCATCATGATCATGATGATCGTCCTGGCGCCCCGTCTGATCGCCCGCTTCGGGACCAAGCCACTGATCGTCACCGGTCTGCTCGCCCTCGCGGCAGGCATGCTGTGGCTCTCCTTCGCCCGGGCGGACGGCACCTTCTGGGTCGACGTCCTGCCCGCCTCGCTGCTGGCGGCGGCCGGTATGTCGCTGGCGTTCATCCCCTCCCTCGGCACCGCCCTGTCCAGCGCGCGTCCCGAGGAGGGCGGCCTGGCCTCCGGCATCGTCAACACCAGCTACCAGGTCGGCTCCGCTCTCGGGCTCGCCGCGATGACGGCCGTGTCCGCGGCGTACGGCGCCCGTGAGCCGGGCGACCCCGAAGCGCTCACCAACGGGTTCTCCGCCGCCTTCCTCGGCGCGGCGGCCCTCGCCGCCGCCGGCGCGCTCGCGTCCCTGCTCACCCTGCGCGCCGCCCCCGCGCAGGGTTCCCCGCAGAGAGAGGAGCGGCCCGCCGAGGCGGGCGCGGCCTGAGCCCGGGTGCGGCGCCGCACGTGTCGCCCGGCGGGGCGGCGCGTGCGGCGCGGACGGGTTTCCGGGAGCGGCCGGCACAGCGGCGAGCGGGTTCGACGGGACGGCGGCCGCCCCGGCCGACGACCCGAGCCGACGACCAGCGCCGACGCCCCCAGCCGACGGCCCGGCACCGATCTCCACGGACGGAGACACGACCGCGGGGGCCCACCCCATCCCTCTTGTTGTTCGATTCCTGTGTGATTCCCGTGCGCCTCCCGTCAGATTCCCGGCCCCGGTGAACCGATGACGGGACGTCACGGTCTCCCCGGTGCGGGGGGCGCTCCCGGGGCTCCGGCGGCGCTGACGCACCATCAAGGACGAGGAGACACCATCGTGGGACTGGTCTCACGCGCGCTGACGGCCGCACTGGCGGTCGTGGCACTGGCGGCGGGTGCGCCGGGGCCGGCGCACGCGCAGCCGCCCGGCGCGTCCATACCCGGCGCGCCGCCGGGCGCCTCCGGGGAGCGGCTGCCGGAGGGGTGGCGCCTCGCGGGCGGGGAGCTGGTCTGGAGCTCGCCCGACCCGGTGGGCACGGGCGGTGCCCGGGTCGAGTTCCGCTCGGGGCAGCGGACCCTCGGCGTCCCGGAGCCCTCTCCCGACCACCGCACCTTCCGGCTCCGCCTCGGCGGGGCGGGGACCGGACCGGTGAGCGGACTCCAGGTGGTCGCCGGCGCGCGCCGGCTGGACGCCGGGGGGCCGGCCGGGCCCCCCGGCCAGCGGCGCGCACCGGTCCCGGCCGCGCCCGGTGAGCGGCTCCCCGTCAACGCGGTCGATCCCGGTGTCCCCGGGAAGTACCGCACCACCAGTGGGGAGTACACCCTGAAGGCGGTGCGGCTGCCGGGCTACGCGGAGCCCGTGGAGATGCGCGCCTCGGTCGTCGGCCCGACGGACGCCCCGGGGAAGCGACCGCTGGCGCTCTTCCTCCACGGCCGCACCGCCACCTGCTACGAACCCGGCCGGGACATGCCGACGCTGGAGTGGCCGTGCCGGCCGGGCCACAAGTCCGTCCCGAGCCACCGAGGCCATCTGCACGACCAGAAGCGCCTCGCCTCCCAGGGCCATGTGACGGTCTCGATCTCCGCGAACAGTGTCAACGCGCAGGACTTCGGCGTGGCGGACGCCGGGGCCCAGGCCCGTTCGTCCCTGGTGCGCCGGCACCTCGCCCTCTGGGCGGAGTGGGGAGCCGACCCCGCGAAGGCTCCACGCGCCGTGCGGTCGATGGCCCCCGCCGACCTGTCGAAGGTGCTCCTGGTCGGCCACTCCCGGGGCGGCGAGGGCGTCAACCGGGCGGCCCTCGACAGCGTCTCCCCGCCGCCGCCCGCCGAGAACGGCCACCGCGGGCCGGTACGGTGGCGCATCCGCGGCACCGTCCTGATCGGCCCCACCCTCTTCGGCCAGAACCCCGCCCCCGACGTGCCCTCCCTGACCATCCTGCCGGGCTGCGACGGCGATGTGAGCGACCTCCAGGGCCAGCTCCACCTCGACGCCACCCGGGGCGCCGGCCGGGGCAGGGCGCTGCACAGCGCGGTGTACATGGTCGGCGCCAACCACAACTTCTTCAACACGGAGTGGACGCCCGGCCTGGCCGAGGCCCCGGCCTCCGACGACTTCCCGCACGACGCGAGCGATCCGGACCCGGTCTGCTCACCGGGTGCCGCGACCCGGCTGAGCGCCGCGCAGCAGCGGACGGCGGGCACCACCTACATCGCCGCCGCCGCACGGCTCTTCCTCGCGGGGGACGACCGGGTCCGCCCGCTCCTCGACGGCTCCGGCCGGCGCGCGCCGTCGGCCGGGCCCGCCCGGGTCCTCACCCACGCCGTCGGCGGCCACCGCACCCCGGCGATCCTGCCCGACGCCCCGCTCGCGGTGACGAACGGGCGCGTGTGCCGGCAGATCACGGCCGACGCCGCCCGGGCCTGCGCGCCGGACTTCCACTCCGGCCGGTCGCCCCACTTCGCGGCCTGGGGCGCCGCCCCCGACAACGAGCCCGGCCGCAACGCGGTCACGGCCCGCTGGACCGCGCCGGGCACCCCGGTCCGGCTCACCCCGGGGCGGGCCTTCTCGCTGGCGGGCTCCGACACGCTCGCCCTGCGGGTGGTCGTGCCGCCGAACACCCGGGACACCCGGCTCGACATCGCCCTCACCGACACCTCCGGCAGGCGGGCGGGGCTCGGCCGGGTCACCGTCGACGGCCTTCCGGGCTCCCGGATGACGGCCGCGCACTGGGCGCGTGAGGTGCGCGTCCCGCTGAAGGCCGCCGTCGCCGCCGGTCTGGATCTCCGGCGGACGCGGTCGCTGGAGCTGACCCCGCGCGGCGGCCCCGGCACGTTCTGGCTGATGGACGCCTGGGGCTGGCGCCCCGGCACCCCGGCGGCGGGCGCCGCGGCGCTTCCGCGCGTCGACATCGGCCGGACGACCGTCGAGGAGGGCGACTCGGGGACCCGCACCTACCGGGTGCCCGTCCGGACCACCGGTCGGGGCACCGGGGTGATCAGGCTCGCCGTCCGCGACCCGAGGACCCACGCGTCCACGGTCCGTGAGGTGAGGGTGGAGGCCGGCCGCTCCGTGGACGTGCCGGTCACGGTGGAGGGCAACTCCCGCTACAGCCACGACCTCGACCACGAGGTCGCGGCCAAGCCCGTGCGCGGCGCGGCGGTCGGCGCCGCCGCCGGGGGAGTGCTCGTCAGGAACGACGACCCCGTGCCCACGGTCACCGCGACGCCGGTCGCCGACTCGGTCGCCGAGGGCGGCCGGCTCACCTGGAAGCTGGGGCTCTCCCACCCCGCCGACACCGCCTTCGACACGCTGATCACCTTTCTGCCGGTGAGCGGGGGCGCTGAGCTGTCCACGAAGGACGTCGACCCGGAGTGGCTCGCCGAACGGGGCGGGACCCCGGACCCGGAGCTGCCGCTGTCCGGGGCCGGCTTCCCCCTCTGGGCCACGATCCCCGGGGACGGGACGGGCACCGAGGTGTCCGTGCCCACGGCCGCCGACACACTGACCGAGCCGGAGGAGTCCCTGCGGACACGGGTGTCGACCCACCAGGGTGACGCCGGCTTCGTGGAGGGCCCCGTGCTCACCGGGAAGGTCCGGGACGCGCCCCGGCGCTGACACCGGGCCCGCGCCCCGCACGGCCGATGGCACCGCTCCCCTCGCCGGGGAACGGTGCCATCGGTGTGCGGAGGCCGCGCGGGGCCGTCTCAGGGACGGGGGCCGAGCGGTGTACCGGCGTCCGGCTGCTCCGGCTCGGCCAGTCGCGCCCTCAGCGCGGTGTTCTCGGCCTCCAGGGCCGCGACGCGCTTGCGGGCGAAGTGGAGTTCCATGACCGCGTCATGGAACTCGGTCACCAGTTCTTCCGTGGTCAACTGCATGGTCTTCTCCGGTGGTACGACGGCGGTTCGGACGGGTTGGGGAGTTTCTTTCGGGTCGGGTCGGGTCGGGTCGTGCCGGATCGGTGAGCGGGGTCCGGTGCCGTGGATCGCGGGGCGGGGGAGGGAGCCCACGCGGAGCGTCGGCGACGGACGAGAGCGCGGCGGGGCGCGGTGCCAGGGCTCGCGAGCCCCGGCACGATCCGAAAGAGACGACCCAGGTCCGGCTCTGTTCGATGCGGGCCGGCTCAGACGGGAGGCGCGGCCGGTGTCGGGCCGGTCGGCGAAGGTGTGGCGGTCGGCGCGGGCGTGGTGGGCGGCGCGGGCGGCGCGATGCGTGTGGGCGGCTTGCCGTCCGAACTCCGCCACCACAGGACGCCGTCCTGTGCGTAGAGCGCGCCACCGCCGCGCGAGTCGACCGCGGTCGGCGCGGTCGCCACGTCGACGACGCGCACCACCCCCTCGACCATCAGCGCGGACCCCACCCCCGCCTGCTGGATGATGTGGAGCTGCGACCAGGGGTTGTTGCCCACACCCATGCCGATGCCGACCCGTCCGCTGCCCTTCACGACGAAGTCGTCGCGCCCGTTGTTGCGGAGACAGATCAGATTGCCGCTGGTGGGGCCATTGGTCGCGGTCACATAGATGCCCTGGGCCGCGGTGCCGGCCGTCCGCAGGTCGATCGAGACGGCGGCGACGTCCGCGTCACCGCCGTCCGCGTAGCCCATGTGGGAGATCTTCAGGGTCCCGCGCCCGTTTCTCTCATGGCCGGTCAGATAGACGGCGGAGTTGTCGGGGTTGTCCGAGATGATGTTCAGCGCCACTCCGCCGCCGGACTTCCCGGCCTGGTGGATGGTCGCGGTGTGCGCCGTCGTCGAGGTCGTCTTGAAGGAGGCCGAGTTGACGGTGGAGTCCGTGACGAAGGTCTCGGCCCGCACGGTCCCCGGGGTGGCGGCCGGGGCGTTCCCCGCCCCGTTCGCCCCGTTCGCCCCGTTCGCCGCGTTCCCGGGCGCGGCCGAGGCGGCCGGCGCCGCGGCTCCCGAGGCCACCACGGTCAGCGCGCCCGCGGTGAGGCCCCCCATGAGGTTCCTGCGATTCACGGTCATAAATTCCCCTTTGTCCATTATTCCGTGCACACATCAGGGGTGTGCCCACGGAAAGGACCTCCACGGGGCCCGTCCGGTTGTACGGGAAACCGGACGGACGCCCGGGCGCGGGTCAGATGTCGTGCGGCACCCAGGGCGCGCTGTCGCTCCCGAAGGCGACGGACGCCTCCGCCAGCGCCCCCGCGCGCAGCTCCCGCACCCGCCCCGCCGCCGCCAGCTCCGTGAGTGTGAGATCGCCCAGATAGGCCGCGCCCAGGCTCCGCGCGTCCAGCGCGAGGTCCGCCGCGTCGGAGGTCCGCGCGCAGGACGCGCCCTTGGTGTCGCCGGAGAGCCGCCACCGGCCCTCGTTCCAGGGGCAGAAGGAGTCCGACACCTCCAGGACGACATCCACCGGCACCCGGTAGGCCCGCGCCTCCAGCGCCGCCCCCACCTCCACCAGCCGTACATAGCCCTCGTCGCGCAGCCGGATGCCGCAGCGGCGGATGTCGGAGACGAGATGCTGCCAGGCGTCGTCCAGCGGCCGGTTCTCCATGGTGACGGTCGAGGTCAGATCGATGCCGAAGAGGTAGCGCAGCAGCGCGGCGCCGGACGCCGGGTCGAGCGCGTACAGATCCTGCACCTCGATGGTGCCGTTGGGGCCCGCGTGCTCCCAGGAGGGGCGGATGCGGAAGAGGACGTAACCGGTGGTCCGCCCGTCGCGCTCGGCGAGCGCGCACTGGAGGTGCGAGGTGCCCTGCCGGTTCTCGGGGGCGTCGAGCACGCCGAGCCGGTCCCAGCCGGGCAGCCGGGCGATCATGCCGGGGCGGGTGGGGACCAGCTCGGCGTAGACCGCCTCGCAGCGGGCGAGCGCGTCCTTCGGCGGGGCCGTGCGGATACGGACGGAGTCCGTGCCCTCGGGTACGGCGAGCCGCACCCGGGCCGTGTCGATGTCGGCCCGGAGCAGACGGGTCGCCGCGCCGTAGCCGAACCGCCCGTAGATCGCGGGCTCGGAGGCGCCGAGGATGGCGAGCGGCTCGCCCCAGGCGCGGAAGTCGTCCAGCTGGCGGCGCATCATCGCGGTCAGCACACCGCGCCGCCGGTGGGTGGCGGCCACATGCACCATGGAGACTCCCGCCATGGGGGCGAGCCCTCCGCCGGGCACGGTCACCTCGAAGCGGAACGACGCGGCGCTGCCGACGCACAGGTCGCCGTCCCAGGCGGCGATCGCGCGGCCGGGATCGGTGAGACCGCGGATCAGCTCGCGCTTCTCCGGTGACTGGGCCACGCCGCCGAAGGCCAGTTCCAATCCCTCGTACCAGCGGTCCCATTCGGACGCGCGCAGAACCCGCAGCTCAGTGGTCATGGGCCATGCCTATCAAGGCGTGCTGCCCCGCGCGACCGAATTTCCGCCGCGCGGCCCCGGGGTGGGGCTCGGCGAGGCCGTGCCCCAGGTCGTCGTCCGATTCCCGCCGGCGCCCGCGGTCCCGGTCACCCAGCCTGAGCGCATGACGACAGCGACACATCATCCCCTGGCCATCCCTCCCCGTGTGCTCGGCGAACTCCGCGCGTGCGACGACGCGGGAGCCCGCCGCCCCCGCGCCGACGACCGCGGCGGGGCGCCCCTGCGGTGCTGTCTGCGCCGCGCCCGCGCCGGGGAGTGGATCTCGCTGGTGTCGTACGCTCCGCTGCGCCGGTGGGCGGCACGGACCGGCGCCGACCCGGGGGCCTACGACGAGGTGGGGCCGGTCTTCATCCACGCCGACCCCTGCGAGGGCCCGGACCCCGCGCCGGGGTATCCGTTCGCCGAGACCGGGGCCTCCCGTGTGCTCCGCCGCTACAGCGCCGACGGCCGGATCACCGGCGGGGCGCTGGTGCGGCTGCCGGAGCACCCCGCCGGGGCGCGGGAGGTCCTGGACCGGGCGCTGGACACGGCCTTCGGCGACCCCCGGGTGGCGCTGGTGCAGATACGGGCGGTGGAGCACGGCTGCTTCCTGTGCGAGGTGCGCAGACCCTGACCAGCGGCGGCGCCGGGCCGGCCGCTCACCCCACGTGGACTCTCGGCCGCCGCTCCGGGTCCGGCTCCGCCCGGCGGAGCACCTCGCGGGTCACCGGAGCGGTCTCGCCCTCGCCGAAGACCAGAAAGCTCAGCAGACGCCCGAAGGGCGGGCCCTCCGTCCAGGTGAAGTACGCGTGCGGCACGGTCCCGGTCCGGTCCCGGATGCCCAGCAGGACCGCGGCGATCGTGTTGGGGACCGTCGAGCCCTCCACCCGGAGCCTGCGCACCCCGTACCGCTCGTCCCCGCGCACGGTCAGATCCGCCGAGAAGTCCGAGGAGTCCCGGACGAAGACCTCCAGGAAGAGCACCGGCCGGCGTCTGGGAATGGGGGTGTCGCGGCGCTGGCCGTGCTCCCTGTCCCGGTACGCCTCCGCGCTGTGCTCCCGGGGCTCGTTGGCGATGATCCGCGGCGGCCCGGACGCCGCCGCCTCGTCCAGGAACCGCGCCGCCGTCGGGTCGAAGACGACCTCCGCGGCCCGCAGTTCGAACGCGCGGTGGACCCGGGAGGCGAAGGAGGTCAGCAGGATGGTGAGGATGAAGAGCGCCGCGATCTTGATGCCGTCGGGCCGTTCGATCACATTGGCGACCGTGGTGTAGAGGAAGACCGCGGTGATCACGGCGAAGCCGGCGGCGGCCCTGGGGTGGCCCCGGCGGCGGGTGGCCACCGCCGAGGCGAAGGCCGCCGACAGCATCAGGACCAGCACCCCGGTGGCGTACGCCCCGCTCTGCTTGTCCACGTTCGCGTCGAAGTAGACGGTGATGCCGGCCGCGATCGCCACGAACACCAGCACCAGCGGCCGGACCGCCCGCGTCCATTCGGGTGCCATGCCGTAGCGGGGCAGAAACCTCGGTACGAGATTGAGCAGCCCGGCCAGCGCGGACGCGCCCGCGAACCAGAGGATGCAGATGGTGGCGATGTCGTAGACGGTGCCGAACTGCTCCCCCAGATTGCGGTGCGCCAGATAGGCGAGCGCCCGGCCGTTCGCCGGCCCGCCCGCCTCGAAGTCCTTCTGGGGGATGAGCAGGGTCGTGGCCAGGCTGGAGAGCAGCAGAAAACAGCTCATGATCAGTGCCGCGGTGGTCAGCAGCCTGCGGGTGTCGCGGATACGGCCCGCCGGACGCTCGTACGTATCGGTGGCGTCGCCCTTGATCTGCGGCATCACCGCCACCCCGGTCTCGAACCCGGACATGCCGAGCGCCAGCTTGGGGAAGACCAGCAGCGCCACCCCGATCATCACCCAGGGGGAGGAGTGCTCGGCGGTCATCGCGTCCCACCAGTCGGGGACCACCACCGGCGCGCTCGCCACCTCCCGGGCGGCGGAGGCCAGCACCACCACGTTCAGCGACAGATAGACCGCGACCAGGACCACGGCCACGCCGATCGCCTCGCGGAAGCCCTTGAGGAAGACCGCGCCGAGCAGCCCGATCAGACCGAGGGTGATCCACAGACTCTCGCCGTGCAGCCAGGAGGGCGCGTACGGGTTCTCCACCACATGCGCCGAGGCGTCGGCGGCCGAAAGGGTGATGGTGATGATGAAGTCGGTCGCCGCGAACCCGAGCAGGACCAGCACCAGGATCTTCCCCGACCACCAGGGCAGCAGCCGCTCCAGCATGGCGATCGAGCCCTCGCCGTGCGGTGACTCGCGGGCGACCCGGCGGTAGACCGGGAGCGCGCCCAGCAGGGTGAGGGCCAGCAGGACGAGGGTCGCGAGCGGGGAGAGCAGACCGGCGGCGAGCGCCGCGATACCGGGCTGGTAGCCGAGGGTGGAGAAATAGTCCACACCGGTGAGGCACATGACCCGCCACCAGCGGTGTCCCCGGTGCTCGGGGGGCGGGGTGCCGTGCGGACCGGGGTGGCGGGCGGTGGTCTCGCTGAGGCCGTCGAGCAGCCACGCACGGCAGCGCCGGCCCGCCTCCGCGCCCCCGCGGCGGGGCCCGGTCTCGGCCTGAGTGCCGGTCATGGGCGCACACTCCCTGTTCATCGGCCGGATGGTCCGGGCGTCCGCGCTCCCATCGTCGCCCGCCGGGCCGCGCTCGGCAGCCCGGTGCGGGGCGCGCCCCTCGCGCCCGGCGGCCCGTCACGGCGGCCCCCCGCCCCGGGCGGCCGTACAGGAACCGTCAAGAGCGACGACGGCCACGTATGGGACGTATCAACGGGAGCCGGACCGCGGCCGGGGCGCGGTTTCCTCGGACAGTCAGATTGTCCGAGCAGACCGGCATCCGGCGGATTCGTCCGCCCGCTCCGTGTCCGACGGTCCGAACCCGAGTCCTACAGGAGCTCACGATGGCCGATGTGGCCTTCGTCGTCACCACGATCGCGGTCTTCGCGCTGGTGGCTCTCATCGCCAAGGGGGTGGCAAAGCTGTGACTGCCGAGAACATCGTCGGTCTGATCGTGGCCGTCGCCCTGCTGGGCTATCTCGTCCTCGCCCTTCTGTACCCGGAGAGGTTCTAGCCCGGAATGAGTCCCGTACTTGCCGGTGTGCTCCAGCTGCTGGCGCTGATGGTGGCGCTCGCCCTGGCCCACCGCCCCCTGGGCGACCACATGGCCCGTGTCTACACCTCCGACCGGCATCTCCGGGTGGAGAAGTGGATCTACAAGGCCGTGGGCGCCGACCCGGACACGGAGATGCGCTGGCCCGCCTATCTCCGCGGGGTCCTCGCCTTCTCCGCCGTCGGCGTGCTCTTCCTGTATCTGCTCCAGCGGCTCCAGGGCTCACTGCCCGGCTCGCTCGGATTCCGGTCCATCGACCCGGACCAGGCGTTCAACACCGCCGCGTCCTTCGTCGCCAACACCAACTGGCAGTCGTACTACGGCGAGCAGGCCATGGGCCATGTCGTCCAGACCGGCGGCCTCGCGGTGCAGAACTTCGTCTCCGCCGCCGTCGGCATCGCCGTCGCCGTGGCCCTGGTGCGGGGCTTCACCCGCTCCCGCACCGGTGAGCTGGGCAACTTCTGGGCCGACCTGGTCCGGGGCACCATCCGGATTCTGCTCCCGATCTCGGTGATCGCGGCGGTCGCGCTGGTCGCCTGCGGGGCGATCCAGAACTTCGCCGGCATCCACGGGGTCGGCCAGTTCACCGGCGGCACCCAGGAGTGGAACGGTGGCGCCGTCGCCTCCCAGGAGGCCATCAAGGAGCTGGGCACCAACGGCGGCGGCTACTTCAACGCCAACTCCGCCCACCCCTTCGAGAACCCGAACGGCCTCTCCAACCTCCTGGAGATCTTCCTCATCCTGGTCATCCCCTTCTCCCTGACCCGCACCTTCGGCCGCATGGCCGGCAATGTGCGCCAGGGGTACGCGATCCTGGGCACGATGGTCACGATCTGGCTCGGGTTCACCGCGCTGATGATGTGGACCGAGTTCGCCCACCCGGGAGCCGCGTTCCAGGAGGCCGGCGGGGCGATGGAGGGCAAGGAGACCCGGTTCGGCATCGGCGGCTCGGCCATCTTCGCCGTGGCCACCACCCTCACCTCCACCGGCGCGGTCAACAGCTTCCACTCCTCCTACACCGGCTTCGGCGGCGGCATCACCATGCTGGGCATGCAGCTCGGCGAGATCGCCCCCGGCGGAGTGGGCTCCGGACTGTACGGAATGCTGATCATGGCGATCATCGCCGTGTTCATCGCGGGCCTGATGGTCGGCCGCACCCCCGAGTACCTCGGCAAGAAGATCGGCACCCGGGAGATCAAGTTCGCGGCCTGCTACATCCTGATCACCCCGGCGCTGGTGCTCTGCTTCACCGCCGCGGCGATGGCCCTGGAGACCCCCGGCAACTCGATGACCAACTCCGGAGCCCACGGCTTCTCCGAGATCCTCTACGCCTACACCTCGGGCGCCAACAACAACGGCTCCGCCTTCGCCGGGCTCAACGCCGACACCCAGTGGTTCAACACCACCATCGGGATCGCGATGCTCCTCGGCCGGTTCCTGCCGATGGTCTTCGTGCTCGCGCTCGCCGGCTCGCTGGCCGAGCAGCACCCCGTCCCCGCCACCGCCGGCACCCTGCGGACCGAGAAGCCGCTCTTCACCGGGCTGCTGGTCGGGGCGATCCTCATCATCACCGGTCTGACCTACTTCCCGGCGCTCGCGCTGGGACCGCTTGCCGAAGGGCTCGCTTCATGAGCACGATCACTCCCACCCGAGCACCGCACTCCGATGTGCCCACCGGGCACACGCCCGGGCCGGGCCGGGTCGGCGGCGGCCTCTTCGACCCCGGACAGCTCGTCAGGTCCCTCCCCGAGGCGCTGCGCAAACTCGACCCGCGGGTCATGGTCAAGTCCCCGGTGATGTTCGTCGTCCTGGTCGGCTCGGTCGTCACCACCGCCCTCGCGATCAGCGATCCGTCCAACGGCTTCGGCTGGGCGATCACCGCCTGGCTCTGGCTGACCACCCTCTTCGCCAACCTCGCCGAGGCGGTCGCCGAGGGCCGGGGCAAGGCCCAGGCCGACACCCTGCGCAAGGCCAGGACCGACACCGTCGCCCGCCGGCTCAGCGGCACCACCGAGGAGCGGGTGCCCGGCACCGGGCTGCGCATCGGCGATCTGGTCGTCTGCGAGGCCGGTGACACCATCCCCGGCGACGGCGATGTGGTCGAAGGTGTCGCCTCCGTCGACGAGTCCGCGATCACCGGTGAGTCCGCCCCGGTCATCCGGGAGTCCGGCGGCGACCGCAGCGCGGTCACCGGCGGGACGAAGGTCCTCTCCGACCGGATCGTCGTCAAGATCACCGCCAGGCCGGGCGAGACCTTCATCGACCGGATGATCGCCCTCGTCGAGGGCGCCGCCCGGCAGAAGACCCCCAACGAGATCGCGCTGAACATCCTGCTCGCCTCACTGACCGTGGTCTTCCTGCTGGCCGTGGTCACCCTCAAGCCGTTCGCCGTCTACGCGGGCGCCGACGGCCAGACCTCCCTGATCGTGCTCACCGCGCTGCTGGTCTGTCTGATCCCCACCACCATCGGCGCGCTGCTCTCCGCCATCGGCATCGCCGGTATGGACCGGCTGGTCCAGCGCAATGTCCTCGCCATGTCCGGACGGGCCGTCGAGGCCGCGGGCGATGTGTCGACCCTGCTGCTCGACAAGACCGGCACCATCACCCTCGGCAACCGGCAGGCCGCCGAGTTCGTCCCCCTCCAGGGCGTCACCGCCGCGGAACTCGCGGACGCCGCCCAGCTCTCCTCGCTCGCCGACGAGACCCCCGAGGGCCGCTCCATCGCCGTCCTCGCCAAGGAGAAGTACGGACTGCGCGAACGCCACCGGGGCGAACTGGCCGGAGCCGAGTGGATCGACTTCACCGCCCAGACCCGGATGTCCGGGGTGGACGCCGACGGCCGCAGGGTCCGCAAGGGCGCCACCGCCTCCGTGATCTCCTGGGTCGGGGAGCGGGGCGGCGAGGTCCCGGCCGACGCCGACCGCGTCACCGACACCATCGCCGAAGCGGGCGGCACACCGCTGCTGGTCGCCGTCGAGGACCGGGAGGGCGCCCGGGTGCTGGGCGTCATCCACCTCAAGGACGTCGTCAAGGAGGGCATGCGCGAGCGGTTCGGGGAACTGCGCCGCATGGGCATCCGCACGGTCATGATCACGGGTGACAATCCGCTGACCGCGCGGGCCATCGCCGAGGAGGCCGGGGTCGACGACTTCCTCGCCGAGGCCACCCCCGAGGACAAGATGGCCCTCATCAAGCGGGAGCAGGCCGGCGGCAAGCTGGTCGCGATGACCGGTGACGGCACCAACGACGCCCCGGCGCTGGCCCAGGCCGATGTCGGCGTGGCGATGAACACCGGCACCTCGGCCGCCAAGGAGGCCGGGAACATGGTGGACCTGGACTCCAACCCCACCAAACTGATCGAGATCGTTGAGATCGGCAAACAGCTCCTCATCACCCGGGGAGCCCTCACCACCTTCTCCATCGCCAACGACGTCGCCAAGTACTTCGCGATCATCCCGGCGATGTTCGCCGCGGCCTACCCGGGCCTGGACAAGCTCAACATCATGCAGCTGTCCTCGCCCCACTCCGCGATCCTCTCCGCCGTCGTCTTCAACGCGCTGATCATCATCGCGCTGGTCCCGCTCGCCCTCCGGGGCGTGCGGTACCGGCCCACCAGCGCCGACCGGATGCTCCGCCGCAACCTCGGCGTCTACGGACTGGGCGGGCTCATCGCCCCGTTCATCGGCATCAAACTCATCGACCTGATCATCTCCCTCATCCCTGGCATCGGGTGACGACCATGAACACCTCCGTACGCAACACGGGCCGGCTCATCTCGGCGGCCCTGCGCGCCCTTCTCGTCCTGACCGTCGTCTGCGGGGTGCTCTACCCGCTCGCCGTGACCGGCGTCGCCCAGGCCCTCTTCAACGACAAGGCCAACGGCTCCGAGGTGACGGCCGGCGGCGAGGTCGTCGGCTCCTCGCTCATCGGCCAGACCTACCACCTCCCGCTGAAGGACCCCGGCGACCCGGAGGAGACCCCGGAGCCGGACCTCACCTGGTTCCAGCCACGCCCCTCCAACGGCCTCGGCAGCAACAGCGTCAACACGCGGTACTCCCTCATCCTCTCCGGCGCCACCAACCGCTCCGGCGACAACGCCGAGCTGCTCCAGTGGGTCAGGGACGCCAAGGCCGCCGTGGTGAGGGACAACTCCACCGCCGGCCACCGGGTCGACCCCGCCGATGTGCCCGCCGACGCGGTCACCTCCTCGGGCTCCGGCCTCGACCCGCACATCTCCCCGGAGTACGCGCGACTCCAGGTCCACCGGGTCGCCGAGCGGAACTCCCTCGCCGCCGCCGCCGTGGAGAAGCTGGTGCGGGAGCACACCGACGGCCGGATTCTCGGATTCATCGGCGAACCCCGGGTCAATGTCCTCGCGCTCAACATCGCGCTGCGGGAGCTGACCGGCCGCGGCACGGACTGATCCCCCCGCGCCTCCCCGCCCCGCGCGCCACCGCCCCGATCCGGCGGTCGCGCGCGGGGCGGACCCGTACCGCCGCTCACACCCCGGGGACCGCGTCCACCAGCTCCGCGAGCGCGCCCGCCAGCGCGCCGAGCCCCGGGCCCGCCGGGCCCCCGGGCTCGCTCATGTATCCGTCGCGGCGGATCTCGACCATCAGCGCGCCGACCCGGGCGTCCCGCCCGTGGAACTCCAGCGGCACATAGGCGCCCGCGAAGGGGCTGTCGGTCCCGGTGCCGCCGAAACCGGTGAACGCCCGCTCCGCGAGGGCGGCCAGCCCCGGCGGGGTGTGGAAGGGGTCGGTGCCCAGACAGACCGGGGGACGGGGGCCGTCGCCGTGCAGTTCGTACGGCAGCCGCTGTGTGGGGTAGGAGTGCACATCGATCACCACCGCCCGTCCCGTCGCCGCCAGCCGGTCCGCGACCGCCGCCGTCATGGCCTCCGCGTACGGGGTGAAGTACCGCTCGATCAGCGGGGCGGGGTCCACGGTCTCCGGGCGCAGCGGCTCGCCGTGCGTCGTCCGGGTGTAGACGGCGCCCATGCCCACCGCGCGCATCTCCTCGCGCTCGTCGGGGAACCGCTCGGGGTCGGTCACCAGCCGCGACAGCCCGTTGACGAACCGCCAGGGGGTGACGGCGCAGAGCCCGGCGGCGGCCCGCGCCAGCTCGGCGGTGTGGGCGTCGGTGATGTGGTCGAGCTCCCGCTCCAGCGCGGCGTCCCCGAGCAGGATGCCCTCGCGCACCGACGGGGGGATCGTCCGCGCCGCGTGCGGCACATGCAGGATCACGGGCGAGGAGGCGGCTCCGGGGAGCAGCCGGAAGGGGACGGGGGCAGCGGACACGGGCATCTCTCCGGGGGTCGCGTCGGTACGGGGACGGCACGGCCACCGGCGCGGCGCGCGGCCTCCCCGTACGGACAACTCGCGCCCGCCCCGGGGGGTTCCGCGGTCCGGCCGGACCGGCCGGGGAAGACCGATGCCCCCGCCCGCTCCGGTCGGGGAGGGGACGGGGGCATCGCGCGGGCGGGTGTCAGCCGCCCTGCGCCGGGCCCGGGCCGCCGGACGCCGGAGCGGGCGCGCCGGGCGGTGTGTCACCGGGCTCCGCCGCCGCGGCCTCCGCCGCGCAGGGCTCGGTGGCCGGGGCCCGCGTACCCACGGGCCCGGCCGCCGGCGGACCGCCGGGGGTGCCCGGCCGCGCCGCCTCCGACAGACCGCCGTAACGCGACACCAGCGGCTCGGTCCAGCGCGCCGCGAGCGGCCCCAGGACCACCAGGATCAGCACATACGCCGTGGCGATCGGTCCGATCCTCGGCTCCGTGGCGACGGCGAGACCCGCGATCACGATCGAGAACTCGCCGCGCGCCACCAGCGCGCCGCCCGCCCGCAGCCTGCCGCGCGGGCCGATGCCCGCCCGCCGGGCCGCGTACCAGCCGGTGAGCACCTTGGTGACGGCGGTGACCACCGCGAGGAGCAGCGCGGGCAGCAGCACCGGCGGGATGTCGGTGGGGTCGGTCGACAGTCCGAAGAAGACGAAGAACACGGCGGCGAAGAGGTCCCGCAGCGGGGTGAGCAGCTTGCGCGCGCCCTCGGCGACCTCGCCCGACAGCGCGATGCCGACCAGGAAGGCGCCGACGGCCGCGGAGACCTGCAGCTCCTGGGCGATGCCCGCCACCAGCAGGGTGAGTCCGAGGACCACCAGCAGCAGCATCTCCGGATTGTCCGAGGAGACCGCACGGCTGATCAGGCGTCCGTGCCGGAGCGCCAGATAGAGCACGATCCCCACCGCGCCGAGCGCGATCAGCAGGGTGACACTGCCGCCCGCGAGGCCCACACCCGCCAGCAGCGCGGTGAGCAGCGGCAGATACACCGCCATCGCCAGATCCTCCATGACGAGGATGCCGAGGACCACCGGGGTCTCCCGGTTGCCGAGCCGGCCCAGGTCGGTGAGGACCTTGGCGATGACTCCGGAGGAGGAGATCCAGGTGACACCGGCCAGGGCGACCGCCGCCACCGGGCCCCAGCCCAGCAGCAGCGCCGCCGCCGCGCCGGGCAGGGCGTTGAGCGCGAAGTCGACCGCGCCCGACGGGTACTGGGTCTTGAGGCTGCCGACCAGTTCGGACGCGCTGTACTCCAGGCCCAGCAGGAGCAGCAGCAGGATGACGCCGATCTCCGCGCCGACGGCGACGAAGTCCTCGCTCGCGCTCAGCGGCAGCAGGCCGCCGGTGCCGAACGCGAGGCCGACCAGGAGATAGAGGGGGATGGGGGAGAGGCCGATGCGCCCGGCGAAGCGGCCTATCAGCCCCAGCCCGAGAATGATCGCCCCGAGCTCGATGAGCAGGGTGGTGGTCTCGTGCACGGTCAGCCTCCGGCGATGATCTCGGCGAGGGCGTCGACGCCCTCGCGGGTGCCGACCGCGACCAGGGTGTCCCCGATGGCGAACCGGAAGTCGGGCCCCGGCGACGGGTGCGCGCCGGTGCGCCGCAGGACGGCGACGACCGAGGCGCCCGTGCGGCTGCGCGCCCGGGTGTCGGCGAGCACCCGCCCGGCGTAGGGGGAGCGGGTGCCGACCTGGATGTGCTCGGTGACGAGATCGATCCCGTCGGTGCGCACGGCGTCGATCGGCTCGGGGTCGATCAGATGCGCCAGCGCGGTGGCCTCATCGGACGAGAGCGGAACCGCCAGTTGGCAGGCGTCGGGGTCGTCGGAGGCGTAGAAGCCGAGAAAGCGTCTGCCGTCGTGGTGGACGACGACGGAGATGTGCCGGCCTTCCTCGGTGGTGAAGTCGTACTGTGTCCCGACTCCCGGCAGTGAGGTGCGACGGGTGCCCATGCTCGCCTCCCAAGGCGTGGGTCGTCCTCTCACCGTGGGCGGGTGAGCGGTGCGGTGGGTTGAGGTGTACCAGACAGTCTACGAAAGTGGATCACCCTCGGCCCCCGGCGGGGCCGGGAATCCGGAATATCCGGCTCCGTCCATGGGGGCGGCCGACCGGGCGGGCGGCTGCCGGGAATGCCTGCCCCGCCCGGGCGCGGCTACTCCCCGAGCGGGCCCGCCCGGCCGGGACTACTCCCCGAGCAGTCCCGGCCGGGCCCGCTCCAGCACCCCCGACACCCGCTCCCAGGTCTCCGTGTCCCGCTCCACGGGAGGCAGTTCGCGCCCCTGGCCCGCCCCCCAGCGGACGGCGGCTGCCACCGGGTCCTCGCCGGTGGCCGCTGCCGCCGCCAGTGCCGCCGCGCCCGTCGCCACCGGTTCGGCGGCGCGCGGGACCAGCAGGGGGCGGCCGGAGAGCCGGCGCACGGTCTCCACCCAGAACCTGCCGCGCGCCCCGCCGCCCACCAGCCGCAGCGGCGCGCCGGCCGTCGCCGGGGCCGCCGGGTCGAGACCGCAGGAGCGCAGCACCTCGTCCAGCACCCGCAACACCGTGACCACCGCGCCCTCGTAGGCGGCGCCGAGGATCTGCCGGCCGGAGGTGGTGTGCCGGAGCCCGGTGAGCAGACCGGCGGCGGCCGGCAGATCGGGGGTGCGCTCGCCGTCGAGATACGGCAGCAGCACGGCCTCCCCGCCCGGCTCGGCCGCCTCCCGGTCCAGGCCCAGCAGGGCCGCGATCCGGTCCACGGCGAGGGTGCAGTTCAGGGTGCAGCCCAGGGGGAGATACGTGCCGTCGGTCGCCGCGAACCCGGAGAGCGCGGGGGAGACGGGGCGGGCGCGGGTGGCGGCGAACACCGTGCCGGAGGTGCCGAGACCGAGGACCGGGTGGTCCAGCAGCCCCGTACCGCCGAGCCCCAGGCCCACGGCGGCGGCCATGTTGTCGCCGGTGCCCGCGGCGACCGCGATCCCGGCCGGGAGGCCGAGCGCGGTGGCCGCCGCCCGGGTGAGCGAGCCCACCCGGGTGCCGCCGCCGGCCGCCGGCTCCGGCAGCAGGGCCGGGTCGAGGCCGATGAGCCGCAGGATCTCGGGGTCGTACGCGCCGGTCGAGGTGGCGTACCAGCCGGTGCCCGACGCGTCGCCCGGGTCGGTGGCCGCGGTGCCGCAGAGCCGTTCGGTCAGATAGTCGTGGGGCAGCCGGACGGCCGCCGCCGCGTCGGCGGTGCGGGGCTCGTGCTCCCGCAGCCACTGCCACTTGGTGGCGGTGACCGAGGCGACCGGCACCGATCCGGTACGCGCGGTCCAGACATCGGGGCCGCCGAGGGCGCGGGTGAGGGCGGCGGCCTGCGGGGCCGAGCGGGTGTCGTTCCAGAGCAGCGCGGGCCGCGCGGGGCGCCCGGCGCGGTCCAGGACCACCAGTCCGTGCTGCTGGCCCGCGACCGCGATGCCCGTCACGGCCGACGGCCGGACCCCGGTCCGCGCGAGCCCGGCGGCGACCGCCTCCCGCAGGGCCCGCCACCACTGGTCGGGGTCGCTCTCCCGGGCGCCCGCCTCGCCCGTGACCGTGTGCGGGGCCCGGCCGGTGGCGAGCGTCTTGCCGGTCGCCGGGTCGATGAGGACCGCTGTGGCCGACTGGGTGGAGCTGTCCACCCCGATGACGACCGTCCGTGCGGGCATCGCCCTCACCTCTCCCTCTTCCGCCGCCCATTTTGGGCATGGTGCGAACAAATTACGCCAACCCTCGCCGGATCAAAAGATGTTGGGGTCTTCTGCGGAACGCGTCCGGTGTGCATCATTAATCAGCGCAGAGAACAAACAGTGAGCGAGCGGACAGCCGGCCGAGGACGGACACGGGGCGCGCGCACGGCGAACGCGCGACGAGCGCGGGGGGACGGAGATCCGGGCGGGCGCGGGGGACGGCGCAGGGACACCGACAGCGGAGCGAAGGCGGTCAACGGCGATGACGGCGACAACGGCGACAACGGATGTGCTCACCGGGGCCGGGAGCCTCACCCCCACCCCGGGCGACCGGTTCAGCTTCGGCCTGTGGACCGTGGGCTGGCAGGGCAGGGACCCCTTCGGGGACGCCACCCGGCCACCCCTCGACCCGGTCGAGTCCGTCCACCGGCTCGCCGCCCTGGGGGCGTACGGCGTCACCTTCCACGATGACGACCTGGTCCCCTCCGGTGCCTCGCCGGCGGCCCGGGAGGCCGGGATCGGCCGCTTCCGGAGCGCGCTCGACCGGACCGGGATGGCGGTGCCGATGGTCACCACCAACCTCTTCACCCACCCCGTGTTCAAGGACGGCGGCTTCACCGCCAACGACCGGGACATCCGGCGGTACGCCCTGCGCAAGTCCCTGCGCTCCCTCGACCTCGCCGCCGCGCTCGGCGCGCGCGTCTATGTCGCCTGGGGCGGCCGGGAGGGCGCGGAGTCCGGCGCGGCCAAGGACGTCCGCTGCGCGCTGGACCGGCTGAAGGAGGCGTTCGACCTGCTGGGGGAGTACATCACCGGCCAGGGGTACGACCTCCGCGTCGCCATCGAGCCCAAGCCCAACGAGCCGCGCGGGGATCTGCTGCTGCCCACCGTCGGCCACGCCCTGGCCTTCATCGAGCGGCTGGAGAGGCCGGAGCTGTACGGGGTCAACCCGGAGGTCGGCCATGAACAGATGGCCGGGCTGAACGTCCCGCACGCCGTCGCGCAGGCGCTCTGGGCCGGCAAGCTCCTCCATATCGACCTCAACGGCCAGAACGGCGTCAAGTACGACCAGGACCTGCGGTTCGGCGCGGGCGATCTGCGCTCCGCCTTCTGGCTGGTGGACCTGTTGGAGACGGCCGGCTACCAGGGTCCCCGGCACTTCGACTTCAAGCCGCCGCGCACGGAGGACTCCGCCGGGGTGTGGGCCTCCGCCGCCGGATGCATGCGGAACTATCTGATCCTGCGCGAGCGGGCGGCGGCGTTCCGGGCCGACCCCCGGGTGCGGGAGGCCCTGCGGGCGGCCCGGCTCGACGAACTGGCCCGCCCGACGGCACCCGACGGCCTCGCCGGGCTGCTCGCCGACCGCACCGCGCACGAGGAGTTCGACGCGGACGCGGCGGGGGAGCGGGGGATGGCCTTCGAGGTCCTGGACCAACTGGCCCTGGACCATCTGCTCGCGGCCCGCTGACCGCACCCCTCCGGCTCCCGCCGCGCCTCCTCCCGCTCCCGCCGCGCCCCGGGCGGCGCGGGCCGGGTGTCCGGGGGCCGGGTGTCCGGGGGCCGGATGCCCAGGTGTCCGGGCGTCCCGATGGTGTCCGGGCCCGCTCATCCGGCCGCGGCGCGGTCCCCGAAGGCCAGAGGGTCCGTCAGCACATCCCGCACCACCAGGGCCGCCGCGCCCCGGGCCGCGTCCGCCGCCGGGGACGAGGGCCGCAGACGGGCGCCCGCCCGGGGCCACAGACCCGAGACGATCCGAGTGGACAGCTCACCGGCGGCGCGCGGGATCAGCCAGGGGGAGAGCGGCCGGTAGATCCCGCCGAGCACCACCGCCGCCGGGTCGAGGAGATTCACCGCGCCCGACAGCACCCGGCCCAGCATCAGCCCCGCCCGCTCCAGCGCGGCCACCGCCCGCTCGTCGCCCGCGCGGGCCCGGCGCTCCAGCTCGGCCACGGCGCTCGCGCCATGGGTCTCGTCGACCCCCGCCGCCCGCAGCAGCGCCGTCTGGCCCGCGTACTGCTCCAGACAGCCGCGCGCGCCACAGCGGCACTCGGGCCCGTCGGCGGCCACCACCGCGTGCCCGATCTCCCCCGCGAAACCGTGGGCCCCGCGCAGCAGCTCCCCGTCGAGGACGAGCGCACCGCCGATCCCGATCTCGCCGGAGAGATAGAGGAAGGTGCGCACCGGACCGAGCGCGCCGAACCACAGCTCCGCCAGCGCCGCGAGGTTCGCCTCGTTCTCCGAGCGCACCGGGAGCACGGGCAGCCTCGGCCGCAGTGCCGCGAGCGCGGCGCCGAACGGCTCCTCGGCCGGGACCCGGGTCCACCCGAGGTTGGGTGCCTGCCGGACCGTCCCGGAGGAGACGAGGCCGGGCAGCGCCAGCGCCGCGCCGACCGGGCGCAGCTCCTGCTCGCCCGCCGAGACCAGCGCCCGCGCCGCGATCTGGGCCGCGCGGCGCAGCACCTGAGCGGGCGGCGCGTCCCGGTTGTCGAGGTGTTCGACCAGCCGTACCCGGTCCGTACCGGCGAGGTCGACCACGCAGACGCAGACATAGTCGACATTGATCTCGACCCCGAGCCCGGCGACCCCGGTCCGCGCGACCTTCAGCACCGTGCCCGGACGCCCCGCCTGGCCGCTGAAGGTCTTCCCCGACTCCGAGAGGAATCCGCTCTCCAGCAACTGCTCCACCAGGGAGGAGATCGCGGCACGGGTCAGCCCCACCCGGGCGGCGACCCCGGCCCGGGTGGTCTCGCCGGAGTCCTTCACGGCGCGCAGGACGAGACTCAGATTGTGGCGGCGGACCGTGTCCCGGCCCGCCTTGGGCTCCAGCGGGTCCCGGCTGACGGCACTGGCCAGCCTGACGCGAGTGGTTCTCTCCACGGATCAGCCCTGGGGCCCGCGGTATCCCAGGGAGGCCTCGATCCGTCCGGCGAGCCCCTCCCGCCGCTTGGGCCCCCGGCCGGTGGAACCCGCCAGCCAGGAGCGGCACTTGCTGCCGAGCAGCAGCCCGAAGCTCTCCGCCTCGTTCTCCTCGCTCTGGTCGAAGCGGGTGCGCGCGGCGACCTTGAGCACGGTCGCCTGGAGGTCCGCCTCGTCGGAGAGGAGCCGCGCCGCGACCGCCGCGCCCTCGATGTGGTGGGTGCAGTGCCCGGCGTTCATGTGCCACAGCTCATGGCCGAGGATGACCAGCTGATGGTCGGGCGCGGTGCGCTCCTCGATGACGATCAGATCCTGGTCCGTCATGTCCAGCCAGAGGCCGCTCGCCGTGCCCGGGGGAAAGGTGGACATCCGGTAGCGGACGGGCCGGCCGCGGCGTCTGCTCATCTGGCCGCACAGGGCGGCATAGAGATCGGCGGGCTCCGCCGGCGCGGGCAGGCCGAGTCCGGCTACCAGCTCGCCGCAGAGCCGACGCATCTCCTTGCCAATGCTCACCGTTCTCCTCTCCCCCGCACGGCCGCGCGCACACGTGCGGCCTCAACCCTGCCCTGACATCAGGGGCTTTCTGAAGTCATCTTTCCGTCGGCTTTGCGGAATCGGCCGGTTCCACCGGCTTGACGCTCTCCAGCAGGAGATCGAGCCACTCGGTCACCTTGTCGCGGTGTTTGTCGGTGGGCAACTGGGCGGCCCGCCAGGCGATACCCCGTACGCCGTGGTCCTGGAGGAGCCGCTCCAGCGGGTCGCCGTCGCCCGCGCAGTCCTGGAGGAGACGGGCCTCGGTGCGCTGGAGCGCGCTGTTGAGCGCGTCCGCGTCCCCGGCGGTCAGAAAGCCCGCGTGGACCCTGAAGAACCGCTGGATCGCGTCGCAGTGCTCCATCGTCGGGCGGCGGTCGCCGTTGATCAGGGCCCCCGCCTGCTGCCGGGACATCCCGGCGCCGTCGGCGATCTCCTGCTGGGTGTAGCGGCGCCCATTGGGCTTGAGCCGGGTGCGCCGCAGCAGGTCGAAGCGCTGGAGGAAGCGTGCCTGAAGGTCGGGCTGGCCCGCGGGCCGGCCCTCCAGCAGGGCACCCACCACATCGGCGGGCACACCCGAGGCCTCGGAGAGCTGATCCACGTCGAACACCTCGCCGTGGCTCAGACCGAGTCTGCCTGCGAGTTCGGTGACGCGGGCAACCGACGCCGCAAGAGGGCCTGCGGCTGCCGGGCCCGGAACCAAGAAGCCGTCTGTCACCAGTGGGTCTCCTAGATCACGCGAGATGGCTCCGCACACGGTTGGCTGCCCGGAGATTATCCGCTTCCCGGACGTACAGCCAGGACTTGCCACAGCTGTGGCGCATTCTGAGCGTTCGGTGGCGCCGAATGCCACGATAGTTGACATGACGCCTCTCGCGGTAGCAGGATCGCCGGGCGGGGTGAAGATCCAAAGGGCGCTGCCGCAGCGGGACTTCGAGAAGGGTGGCGTTCTCGATGACACATGAGGCGGGTTCCGACCGTTCGGGTGTCCACGGGCGTCGAGGGTGCACGGGGGCGGGCCGAGGCTCACTCCGGTCCAGAAGACTGACCGACATACTGCGCGAGCGCAGGGAAGAGCTGGGGCTGAGCGTGGCCGAGGTGGCCGCCCGGCTCGACATCAGCACCCGCGCCTACAACACGTGGGAGTGCACTCCTTCCGAGGACTGGACCGAGGACCGGCTCTACGCGCTGGTCAAGGCCCTGGAGATGACCGACCAGCAGGGCGGCTGGCTGTTCCGGCTCGCCGTGGACCGGGAGCCGCCGGCCCATCTGGCGGGCCGTCCGAGGACCGCGTCCCCGATGGGCCCCGCCCGGCCGTCCGGACCGGCCTTCCCGTCCGGGCTGACCCGTCCGTACGCGCCGCTGCCCCCGGTGCTGCCCCCCGAGCGCTCCGCGCCGGTGGAGACGCCCCTGCCGGCGGACCCCACCACCCGGGAGTATCTGCACGATTACTCGGTGATGATGGACGCCGTGCCGCTGCCCTCGGTCCTCTTCGACCGGCGGTGGGACGTCACCCATGTGAACCCGGCGTTCCAGGCGCTCTTCCGGGGCATGGGCGCCCACCCCACGGCGATGCCGGACCAGAACTTCCTGCGGTTCGTGCTCTTCCACCCGGACGCGGGCTCGGTCCTCGGCGACCGGGAGACCAGTTGGTGCCTGCCCCTGCTGGCCCAGCTGGAATCCGCGCTGGAGCGCTATGAGGACGACGGTGTGCTTCAGGCCATTCGCGGGGAGATCGCGGACGACCCGATCATGGACGCCGCCTACCGCTGCGGACTGCCGCACTGGATGCGGCTGGCCGGTGCCGCCGCCGTCCACCACGACGGAGCGGTGCGGCCGCTGCACCACCCGGACCCCCGGTACGGGCGCTCGGAGTGCCGGATCGTCGACGAGACCCCGGCGACCCTCCAGGACCGGGGGTACACCCGGATGACGCTCGTCCTGCGCGAGCACCGGGGCACCACCGCGCCGCCGCCGGTGCGGCGCGGCAAGGCCCATCTGCGGGCCGTCTCCAGCGGCTGAGACACGCGGCGGTCCCGGCGGACCCGGCCTGCGCGGGGGCGGGCGGTCCCACGGGGGCCGCCGTCTCCGCGCGTCGGGACGTTCCGGGGCCGCTGGGGTGCCGCGGCCGGGGACCCGCCGCGCCACGACGCCATGGCCCGGCCCGCCCCGGAGGGCGCACGGATCGTCCGCGGCCCGGGGGGCCGGGGGCCGGCCTCCGGCCCCCCGGACCCGCGCCGGGCGGGCACCCGCCGCCCAGGGTCCGTCCGCGCGCACCGGACGGGCCGGGACGCGCCGGCCCGGGCGGCCCCGAGTGCGGCGCGGCGGCGCGACCTCCCGGGGTGCCAGGGGGTGTGGCGCGGGACCACCGAATCCGCGTGGACCCGGATCGTCCGGGCCGGTGACACGGTTCGCCATACCGTGGACCTCTCCAGGGACAGTTTTCTCTTCGTTTGCTGCGTGTTCCTTCGTGTTTCTTCGTGTTTCTTTCGTGTTCTTCGTCTTCGTGCTCTTCGGGCGTGTGCCGTCCACCGCGCGGGCCCGCGCGATGGACGTCGCCTCTCCCGTCCACCGGGGCGCCGCCGCGCGCCGGGCCGTTCGTCCGTGCCGGTACGGGGCGGTGCGCCGGGGCCCCCTGCCCCGGCGCACCGCCGGCACCCGTCCGTCGGTTGCGGCCACCCCCCTTGCCCCGCGGCCGAACGCGGACCGGCGCTCCGGGACCGGGTCCTCGGCTTCCCCCGCGCGAGGACCTGGTCCCTCCCCCCTGTTCCCCCGTGTGCTCTGGTGCGCCGGGCCTCGCGGACCGGCGCGTTCCACCGTCAGCGCGTCGACGCGACGGCCCACTCCGCGGCGACCGCGAGGACGACGCACGTCCCGAGGACGGCGGTCGCCACTCTCGTGCGCCCCTGTCTGCTGAGCACCAGCGCGCTCCCCGAGAGGATCAGCGCGATGCCGTAGAAGCCCATCGTGAGCACCGAGTGCGTGCTGCCGAGCCGAAGGGCCAGGGCCAGACCCGCCGCGATCATGATGACCGTGGAGAGCGCGGTGCGGACAAGGCGTGCCTGACGTGGTGTGAGCCCTTGTCGCCGCGGGCCCGGGCTGGCTTCCGACATGCCCGGAAGGGTATCCGGCCCGTCCCCGCTCAGGCGGTCGGGAACGGGCGCCGCGGTGCGCGCGGCGGTCATGCCGGCCCGCTGACGCCGGCCGGCCACCGCGGTGCGGTTCCGGTCAGCTGGCAGGCCATGAGATAGAGCGGTATCGGTGGTGTGTAGGGACTGCTGTCGTCGGGCCGGCTGATCAGCCGGGGGCCCGTCGCCGGTACGTAGGCTCCTTTCGCGTAGTGCGAGGGAAGCGGCCAGATCAGCTCGTGGTCGGAGCCGGCGGGGACGATCCACCACCACCACTCCGCGTCCGCGAAGACACAGCCGTTGCGCGGCAGCCGGCCCAGCAGCCGCAGACCGTGGCGCGCGGGCACCCCCACCGCGTCGCAGCCCAGATCGGGCTCGACCCGGGCCGGCGGGCGCAGCCGGGTCAGCCCGGTGCCGTCGCCCAGACGTCCGCTCCAGGTCAGGAGGGGCGGCATATGTCTCAGCATGGCCTCTCCGTTCCGTGCGGCAGTCCCGGACGGGCCGAGGGGATCTCGGCCCTGGTCAGCTCGGCGCGGGGGTGCGGCCGGCGGGGTTCGGACGGCGCGGTGTGCGCCGGGCGGGCCTTGGCCCGGGGGAACTCGCGTCCCGGGAAGTCGGCCCCGTACGGTACGGCGGTGTGCGCCAGCTCCGCCCAGACGACGCGGCCGGCGCCCCGCTGGATGGCGTGGGCCCCCCAGGAGCTGGAGACGGACTCGACCAGCAGCAGGCCGCGCCCCCGCTCCTCGGCCGCCAGGGTGTGGCACACGTGCGGGCCGGTGGGCGCGCTGCCCTGGTCCCGCACGCTGATCCGCAGCCGCTCGACGCCGTTGGTCAGCTCGCAGGAGATCAGATGGCTGCCGCTGTGCACGACCGCGTTGGTCACCAGCTCGGAGACCACCAGCATCGCGGTGTCGTGCACATCCCCGCCGATGCCCCAGCAGCGCAGCCGGTCACGGGTGAGCTTGCGGGCTCTGGAGACGTACTCGACGCGCGCCGGCAGCTCGAAGCCGTACCTGTGGTGGTCGACACCCGAGCACGGGTCCAGGAGTGGGGCGTGGAGCGCGTCACGGTTCACCCGAACACTGTCGCCCTGAAATGGACAGCTTGGCAAGAGCCACTCTGAATTTTTCAGAGTGGGCATATTCATCGATGCGGGCGCGTGGCAGACTGCATCGCAACAAGCACGTGGGGAGGTCTCGAAGTGAGTGAACCGCGGTCCGCCCCCACCGTGGGGCAGGTCGTACTCGGCAAGCGCTTGCAGGATCTGCGCGAGCGGGCCGGGCTCAAGCGCGAGGAAGCCGCCAAGGTCCTTCGCGTCGCCGCGGGCACCATCCGCCGCATGGAGACCGCCGAGGTCGCCCTGAAGATCCCGTATGTCCAGCTGCTGCTGAATGCCTACGGCATCGGCGACGAGGAGGCGCGCGGCTTCATCGAGCTGGCCGAGGAGGCGAACAAGCCCGGCTGGTGGCAGCGGTTCCACGATGTGCTGCCCGGCTGGTTCAGCATGTACGTCAGCCTGGAGGGCGCGGCCAGCCTCATCCGCTCCTACGAGCCCCACTTCGTGCCCGGTCTGCTCCAGACGGAGGAGTACGCGCGAGCGATCATGCTCAGCGGAGCCGTGGGACAGACCGACCCCGAGGACATCGAGCGCCATGTGGCGCTGCGAATGGAACGCCAGGCTCTGCTCACCCAGCCCGGCTCACCCAAGCTGTGGGTGATCATGGACGAGACGGTCTTCCGCAGGCCCGTCGGCAGTCCCGCCGTCATGCGAGGCCAGATCGACCGGCTGCTCGAAGGCGCCCAGCTGCCCCATGTCACCCTTCAGATTGCGGAGTTCGCGTCCGGACACCACCCCGGCACCTACGGTCCGTTCGTGCTCTTCCGGTTCGCCGTCCCCGAACTCCCGGACATGGTCTACAGCGAGTATCTGACCGGCGCGGTCTATCTCGACGCGCGCCCCGAGGTCGCCTCGCATCTGGAGGTCCTGGACCGCATGGCGGCCCAGGCCGCGACTGCACAACGCACGAAGGAGATCCTCCGGGATCTCCGCAAGGAGCTGTGAATGAATCACGTATACAACGGCATGCCGGCCACCGAGCTGGGCGATGTGGGCTGGCACAAGCCGTGGAGCGGCGGGAACGGCGGCAACTGCTTCGAGACGATGAAGCTGGCCGACGGCCGGGTGGCGGTGCGCCAGTCGGCGGACCCGGACGGTCCCGCGCTGATCTACACACCCGGTGAGATCGCGGCATTCATTCAGGGAGCGAAGTCCGGGCAGGCGGACTTCCTCCTCACCTGAGGCTCCGGCGCCTGCTGTCATGACATCGAACGAACACTTATCGGACACCACGGTTCATCCATCCACGGCGTGCGGGCAACTTCCCGCACGCCGTTGCTTTTTCCCTCACCACGGATTGCGGAGGAATGCCATGCGGGACGCCGCGGCGGGCGGGTTCGTACGGAACGGGGTCTGGCTCTCCGTCCCCCGGCCGGCCGGGGCGATCGCGCCGGCGCAGGCGCTGATCCTGGTCGACGTCCAGTGCGGATTCATGACCGGGGCGGAGGCGGTGCCGGGAGCGGAGGCGCTCGCCGAGCGCCTCGCCCGCCTGCTGGAACGGGCCAGGGCGGCCGGGGCGCTGGTGGTGCATCTGCGCAACGACGGGGAGCCCGGCGCGGTGGACGAGCCCGGGGCGCCGGGGTGGGAGCTGTGTCTCCCGGTGCGGGAGTCGGCCGACGAGCACGTGGTCGCGAAGGAGGAGGACGACGGGTTCGAGGGGACCGGGCTGGGGGAGCTGCTGGAGCGGCGGGGGGTGGAGCGGGTGGTGATCGCGGGGGTGCTGTCGGAGATGTGCGTCAGGGCCACGGCGGAGGGGGCGCTGGGCCGGGGGCTGGGGGTGGTGGTGCCGCACGACACGCACGCGACGTACGGACTGGACGACATTCCGGCCTCCGTCGTCGCCCGGGTGGCCGAACACGCCCTGGGCTCGGACCCGGAATTCCCCCTCTCCGAGACTTCTCTCACCTTCACCCCCGCCCGGGCAACTCCCACCGGCCTGAGCCAACCCAGCCCGTCCCGCGCTTGATGACGGCCCGAGCAATCCCAGCCGTCCGGCGTTTGATGACGCCCCGAGCAATCTCAGCCCGTCCGGCGTTTGAGGACGGACCCCGCGCCACGGGTGTCCCGAGCCATCTCGGCGGCCCGGGCGACCCCAGTCGGCCTGGCGCTTGAGCCCACCCTGGGCAACTCCAGCCGGCCCGGCGCTTGGGGGCGCCCCGAGCAATCCCAGCCCGTCCGGCGTTTGAGGACGGACCCCGCGCCACGGGTGTCCCGAGCCATCTCGGCGGCCCGGGCGACTCCAGTCGGCCTGGCGCTTGAGCCCACTCCGGGCAACTCCAGCCGGCCCGGCGCTTGGGGCGGCCCGAGCAATCCCAGCCCGTCCGGCGTTTGAGGACGGACCCCGCGCCACAGGACCCCGCACCCCGCGGGCCACGCCCAGAAACCACCCCCCGCCCTCCCCGCCCCGCCCCGCGCACCCCCCTGCCGAGGGGGTTGCCTCACGAGAGGTGCGTTTGTAGCGTGGGAAAGCGCTTTCCAGAAAGCGCTTCCTCACCCCGCGCCCCGCACCGCCCCGCACCCCACCCCTCCGAGGTGACCGCGATGCCCACCCCTCCAAGACCCCTCAGAAGAACCCCCCGAAGAACCCCCCCACTCGCCGCCGCCACCCTCTTCCTCACCCTCCTCGCCCCCCCTGCCCTCGCCCAGGACGGCGACACCCCCGTGTCCGACCCCCTCCCCGACCCCACCCCCTCCCGCCACGCCCTCGTCCTCACCGAGTTCTCCACCCTCCCCCGGTCCGAGTCCGTGCCCCCGCCCACCGACTCGCGGCTCAAGCGGTGGGCGCGCATCAACCACCTCGGCGAGGTCCCCGACGGCTCCGGCCGGCTCGCCGTGCCCGATCTCAACGGGAAGCTCCATCTCCTCGACCGCGCGGGCACCCCCAGCGAGTACCTCGACGTGGGCACCGCCACCGGCGCCGACTTCTGGTCGCACCAGGGGCTCGGCAGCGGGCTCGGCTCCGTCGCCTTCCACCCTGGGTTCGCCCGCAACGGCGTCTTCTACACCGTCCACACCGAGGGCCGCGCCGCCCTCACCGCCAAGACCCCCGATCTGCCCGCCCCGCAGGGAGCCCGGCTGCACAGCGTCGTCACCGAGTGGACCGCCGACGACCCGCGCGCCGCCACCTTCGCCGGGACCAGCCGCGAGGTGCTGCGCCTCGGCTTCCAGAGCACGTACCACAACATCCAGGAGATCGGCTTCAACCCCAACGCCCGCCCCCGGGACCACGACCACGGGCTGCTCTATGTCGCGGTCGGCGACGGCGCGGCGGGTGCGGGCGGCACCGTACCGCAGGATCTGACCGTCCCCCAGGGCAAGATCCTCCGGATCGACCCGGCCCGGCGCGACGCCCCCTCCGGCCGCTACGGCATCCCGGCCGTCAACCCCTTCGCCGGCCGGCCGGACGCCCTGGGCGAGATCTACGCGTACGGACTGCGCAACCCGCACCGCTTCAGCTGGGACACCGGGGGCCGCCGGCAGATGTTCACCGCGAACATCGGTGAGCACCGGGTGGAGTCGGTCTACGAGGTCCGGGCCGGGGACAACTTCGGCTGGAGCGACCGCGAGGGCCCCTTCGCGTACCGCAAGGCGTCCAACCCCACCTGCGGAGTCTTCCCGCTCCCCGACGGCGACGCCCAGAACGGCTACACCTACCCCGTCGCCGCCTTCGACCACACCCCGCCGGCCGCCAGGCCCTGCTCCGACAGCGGCAGCGCGATCGTCGGCGGCTTCGTCCACCGGGGACGGCTCCCCGCGCTGAACGGCAAGTACCTCTACGCCGAGGGCGTCGGCGGGCGCGTTTTCCACTCCGACGTCCGCGAGATGCGCCGGGGCGGCCCGCTCGCCACCACCCATCAGCTCCAGCTCATCGACGGAGCCACCGGCGCCCCCACCACCATGGCGGAGCTGGCCGGCCACACCCGGGTCGATCTCCGTTTCGGCACCGACCGCTCCGGCGCGCTGTATGTGCTCTCCAAGGCCAACGGCCGGATCTGGAAGGTGACGGATGTCCGGGTCACCCCCTGAACCCCGGCCGCACCGCCCCCGCCTCCACAGCTCCCGCCGCCCCCGGACGGCACTCCTCGCCGCTCTCGCCGCCGCCCTGCTGCCGCTGCTCCCCGGCCCCGTGGCCGCCGAACCCGCGCCCGGCGAAGGGGCGCAGGGGCTGCGCCGCCATCTCGTCGCGCACTACGACTTCGCCCACCCCGTCCCCGGCGACCCCTCCCGCGAGCGCGACCTGGGCCGGTCCGGCACCGATATCGCCCTGGTCAACGGCGGCTCCCGGATGCGGGTCCACGACCGCGAGCGCGGTCCCGTCCTCCAGACCCGGCAGAACACCCCCGGCGCCCGGGGCAACGACGACTGGAAGGCCGGTGTGTACGGAGCGGACGGCCTCCCCGCCCTCCGGGCCCTCAACGGCGCCCGCGGGGCCACCGTCATGGGCTGGTTCAGGACCACCGGCGACAACCCCGCCCCCAACTCCAACTCCGCCGACCCCGGCGACCGCTACGGCGCCATCGGGCTCGCCGGAGTCCTCTCCGGCACCTCCCAGGGCCACGACGTACGGGCCCTGCTCGAACTCATCGAGGTCGACGGGGTGATGAGGGTCGTGGCTCTCGGCCGCCGGCTGGACGGCGGCCTCTCGCAGACCTTCGCCGCCGACGCCGACTGGCGGCAGGTGCTGCCGCCCGGCCGCTGGGTCCATCTCGCCGCCACCTTCGACTACGACAGCGGCACCATGGCCCTCCACCGCGACGGCCGCGCCCTGTCCGGCTCCTATGTCCGCACCGGGGACCCCTGGGAGATCGCCGGACCACCCGAACCGGACACCGCGTCGGCCACCGACCCGCGCGGCATCAAGATCGGCGGCAGCTATCCGCAGAACACCCGCGAGGGCAACCCCTGCGCCTGCCGCATGGACGAGCTGATGTTCCTCGACCGGGCCCTCACCGCCGGCGAGATCCGAGCCCAGTACCGCAGGACCCGATAGAGAGGGTACGTATGCGCGCGATGCCCAGGCCCCTGACCGTCTTACTGGGGCTGGCTCTGCTGACCGCCCCGCTCACCGTCCCCGCCCAGGCCGGCGCCCCGGCGGAGCCCGCCCGCACCACCGCGGCGCCCCGGCTCCCCGACGGCCTCGCGGCCACCCCGCCGATGGGCTTCAACAACTGGAACTCCACCGGCTGCGCCATCGACGAGAAGATGATCCGCGACACCGCCGACCTCTTCGTCTCCACCGGTCTCAAGGACGCGGGCTACGAGTATGTGAACGTCGACGACTGCTGGGCCGCCGAGAAGCGCGACCCGCTCACCGGCCGGCTCACCCACCACCCCACCCGCTTCCCCGGCGGGATCAAGGCCCTCGCCGACTATGTGCACTCCAAAGGGCTGAAGTTCGGCATCTACACCAGCGCCGGCACCCTCACCTGCGCGAAGACGATGCCGGGCTCGCTCGACCACGAGGAGATCGACGCCCGGACCTTCGCCGACTGGGGCGTGGACTACCTCAAGTACGACAACTGCAACAACCAGGGCAGGCCCGCCCTGGAGCGCTACACCGCGATGCGGGACGCGCTGCGCGCGACCGGCCGCCCGATCGTCTACTCCCTCTGCGAGTGGGGCGAGAACAAGCCCTGGGAGTGGGGCGCCGACGTCGGCCACCTCTGGCGCACCACCGGGGACATCAACGACAGCTGGCAGTCCGTGGTCAACCTCTTCAAGCTCAACGCGCCGCTCGCCGAGCACGCGGGACCCGGCCGGTGGAACGACCCCGACATGCTGGAGGTCGGCAACGGCGGCATGACGGACACCGAGTACCGCTCCCACTTCAGCCTCTGGTCCGTGATGGCCGCCCCGCTGCTGATCGGCACCGATCTGCGCAAGGCGACCTCGCGGACCCTGGAGATCCTCTCCAACCGCGAGGTCATCGCCGTCGACCAGGACCCGCTGGGCCGCCAGGCGAGGGTCGTCCGCAGCGCGGACGGGCACTGGGTGCTCGCCAAGCCCCTCGCCGGCGGGGACATCGCCGTGGCGCTCTTCAACGAGTCCGAGCAGACCACCACCATCCGCACCACCGCCGCCGAGATCGGGCTGCCCCAGCGCTCCGGCTATGTCGTGCGCGACCTCTGGAAGGGCCAGAACGCGCACACCGTCGGCACCGTCAGCGCCACCCTCCCGGCGCACGCCACCGCGCTCTACCGGGTCTCGGCCGACGGCGACTGGCGCGAGGAGCCGCCCGCCGTCGAACTGGGGCTGCACCTGCCGTCGGCCGCTCAGGGAGTGCCGGGCAACATCACCCCCGCGGGCAGGAGCCTCACCGTCAAGGTCACCACCACCAACCAGGGCCGCACCCCGCTGCTCTCCCCCCGGCTGCGGCTGACCGCGCCCGAGGGCTGGCGCCTCAAGTCGCTCGGTGACAACGACACCGACGTCCTCACCACCGGCAAGACCCTCACCGCCCGCTGGCGCCTCACCCCGCCCGCCGCCACGCCCCCCGGCACCGCCCCCCTCGCCACCGGGCTCACCTTCCGCACCTCCCGCCACGGCAGGGTCGAGCGGACCGCCGACGAGATCCTGACGGTGCCGCGGCCCGTCCCGGCCGGCGTCTCCGATCTCGGGCAGCTCACCTGGGCCTGGGCGAGCAACGGCTACGGGCCCGTGGAGCGCGACATGTCCAACGGCGGGGCCAAGGCCGGGGACGGCCGCACGCTCACCGTCAACGGCGTCACCTACGCCAAGGGGCTCGGGACCCACGCCCCCGTCCAGCTCGTCTACTACCTCGGCGGACGGTGCACCGGATTCGCCACCGACGTCGGCGTCGACGACGAGCGCGATCCGCGCGAGCCGGACCAGGGGACGGTCACGGCGGAGATCTGGGCCGACGGGACCAAGCGGGCCGACAGCGGGCTGCGCACCTGGCGGGATTCGGCCGTTCCGCTCACCGCCGACCTCCGGGGTGCCCAGTATCTGCGGCTGGTGGGGACCATCGGGCCCGACACCAACCGCTACGACCGGATCGACTGGGCGGCTCCCGTGCTGACCTGCGCCTCCTGAACCCGCCTCCTGAACCCGCCTCCTGAACCCACTTCCTGAAACGACCCGCTCCGCCGGGCCCGGTGCGCGGCCGGATGATCCCAGATCGGCCGCGCCCCCCCCCCGCCCCCCCCCCCCTCGGGAGAGCGGGGGGGTGGGGAAGGTTGGTGGTTACCGGGGGGAGTTGAGGGGGGGGGGGGGGTGGAGGT